>CAZKPI010000959.1:0-1826 GCA_964554555.1 uncultured bacterium | reverse complement strand
GGTAGGTGGTGTAGACATCGTCGAATCCCGGCGAGGTCCGGAGGGCTTCGTCGAGCTGTGCCACCGCCTCGAGCGGCCGGCCGGCCGCCGCCAGCAGGCGCGCGGCCTGCAGGCGGAACCGCTCGGAGGCAGGGTCCAGGGCAATCGCCTTCATCAGCAGGGCGATGGGATCCCCCTGGCGGGTGCGGTCGGCCAGGCGGCTCAGCTCGGCCCAGAACAGGGCTTCGGCCGGGTTGAGCCGGGTGGCCAGCTCGAGCCGGTTCCGGGCCGCCTCCAGGTCGCCCATCTGCTCGTCGAGCCCGGCCAGCATCGCCTGCACCACCGGCAGGCGCGGGTCGAAGCGCTCCAGCGCCTCCAGGCTCTGCCGGGCCTCGGTGAAGTTGCCGGCGCGCAGGGCCAGCCCGGCCCGCTCCAGCACCAGCTGAACGTGCAGATGCTTGAAGGTCAGCAGGAGGAAGACCACCAGCCCGAAACCCGCCAGCCCGCGCGTCATCGGCGCGCCGAAGGGCGATTCCGGCGCCGGTCCCCGTCCCGGGCGGGCCCGCGTGGCCAGCCGCAGGACCAGGCCGGTGGCCACCGCCAGCACCACCGCCGTGGGGAAGATGCGGTCCGAGAACCCGCCCAGGTTCTGCAGGAACAGGGCGGCCCAGGCCGCCGCCCCCGCCGCCCGCAGAGCGGTGGGGCCGGGCGCCGGCCGCCGCCATTCCCGCCACACCTGGAGCGCGAGCAGAAGGCACAGGGCACCGAGCAAGCCGGCGGCCAGCGGCCCCGCCTCGACCAGGGTGTGCAGGAACTCGTTGTGCGCGTTGAACGGGTAATCGCCCCCGACGATGCGGAACTGCGGGTAGACCGTGTTGAACGTGTGCAGTCCAAACCCGAAGAACGGGATGCGGTCGATGGCCCGCATGATTCCGCGGTTGATCAGCGTTCGCTGGGAGGTGGTCATGTCGGAGGGGTTGGCGATGCTCATCAGCCGGTGCCGGAAGGGTCCCAGCAGGAACACCCCCAGCAGGAGCAGGCAGGCCGCCGCGAACACCTTCATCCCCATCGACAGGCGCCGTTCCGGCCGGTGCAGGGCGAAAAACACCGCCACCGCCAGCAGTCCGGCCAGGTAGCCGGTGCGGCTGAAGGTGGTCAGCAGGGCCGCCCCGGCCCCGAAGAAGCCGGCTCCGAACAGGTAGGGCCGCACCGGGTGGTCGGGATCGGCGAAAATGCCGCCCAGCGTGAACGGAAGCAGTGCCGCCAGGTAGGCCCCGAACACGTTGGGGTCGGAAAAGAGCCCCGCGCACCGCGTCGGGATCAGCCCCCGCATCTCGGGATCAACCCACGACGGCGGGATCGGCGCCGCCTCGAGATATTCCCCCCGCGCCAGCCACCCGTGCATGACTCCTGCCAGTGCCGCCGCCGCGAACAGGGGGGGCCCCACCTTGGCGTCGGGACCGGCGTAGCGCACTGAGGCCGCGATGGCCGCCAGCCCCAGCAGTTTGAGAAAGACGGGCCCCGAAACCGACGGATCGACCGACCGCACCGCCGACAGGCCCATCACCAGGAGCCACCCGAGGCAGAGGCGGAAGAACCACCCCGACAACTGGGTGCCCAGCCGGTAGGCCCGCCCCCCGGCCAGCAAAAACAACAGCGGCACCGCCACCGCCTGGTGCAGGGCCACCGTGAACGGCTCGTTCAGGAAATACAGGAAGGGGACCGCGAACACCAGCCAGGCCGGCCAGAGCGGGGCCGCCCACCCAACCAGCTCGCCGAGCATCGAAGGGAAGCCGTGGCGGCCATCCTCCTCCTCCCCGGGTCCGGCAGCCTCCCCCGGCCCGTCA
>CAZKPI010000958.1:0-1827 GCA_964554555.1 uncultured bacterium | reverse complement strand
GAGAGGTCCCAGGGGGTGGGGGCGTCGTGCAGGTCGGCCAGGAACCGGGCCAGGGTGGCCACCGCCTGACGCACCGGCGACCGGTCGGCCAGCACCAGCGGGGCCGGTTCGATGGCCTGGCGCGGCACGTCCTCGAGGAACGGCAGTCCCACCGCGGCGGGCAGGGGAAACAGCCGGCGGATGTCGGCGAGGGTCAGCACGGGGTTGGCGATGTTCTGGTCCTCCACCCCGCGGGGCACTTTGTTGAAGACCACCACCAGCCGTTCGCGGAGCAGGTGGCCGATCACCGGCCGCTCCCGCAGAAGGGCATCGAAGGCGGTCAGACTCTTCTGGTCGGCGTTGCTCACCAGCACCGCCAGAGGCGGAGTGCCGAACCGCTTCCCCGCCCGTCCCGTGAAGGTCTCGACCTCGGCGAACGCCTCAGCTCCAGGGGGAAGATTGATCAGCACCACGTCGAAGGTCGACCGTACCTGCAGGAGGAAATCGCGCAGGGCGGTGTCGGTGACCAGAGCCCCCGCCCGGCCGAGGCGATGGGCGGGGAAACACGAGATCCGGTCGGTGTTGGTGAAGAAGAACGAACGCCGGAAACGGGACTGCGGGGAGGCCAGCAGTTCGCCCACGTCGGCGTAGGTCTCGATGGTCACCCCCTTGGGAATCGCGCTCCGGAACTGCATCGGGAAGGGGGCGTTGGCGTCGATGACGGCCACCCGCCGGCCGCGGGCGTTCAGGTGGATGGCCAGGTCGACGACCAGGGTGGTTTTGCCCGCGCCCCCCCGGATCGACCCGAACAGATAGATCGGGCTGGTGAAGGTCCCCTGTGCCATGGGGGAATCCTAACACATGCCGGGAACCCTGGGAATAGCGCTTTCGCCGACCGGGTACAAGACCGGGAGGACGGGCCGCCCAGGTGCGCCGGGGGCTCCTACAGCTGGATGACCAATCCCTCGTAGGCGGCCAGGGTGCTCGGAAAGGCCTCCTGGGCCTTCTTTTCCATCTCGGCGACCTTGGCGTCGTTGTGCAGGGGGTCGTGGTGGGTCAGGATCAGCCGGCCCACCTTGCATTCGTTGGCCACCCGGATGCCCTCGGCATAGGTCGAGTGCCCCCAGCCGATCTTGGGGGGGCCCTTCAACCCGTGGGCCTCCGGGTTGTACTCCTCGGGGGTGTATTGCGAGTCGTAGATCAGCAGGTCACAGCCCTGGGCCAGTTCCAGAAGGTTCTTGTCCAGGGTGCCGTCGCTGGGGTGCTCGCAATCGGTGGCCACGCACAGGGCCTTGTCTCCGTCCTGGATGCGGTAGCCCAGGACCCCGTTGGGATGGATCAGCCGGCGCGCCGTGATCGTGGCACTGCCGATCTGGATGTTCTTGCCGGCCAGCGGATGGAAGTTGATCTGCGCGCTGAGGTAGTTCAGATCGACCGGAAAGTAGAAATGCTCCATCTGGCCCCGGAGGGTGGCCTCGAGCCGGTCATCGACGTCCGAGGCCCCGTACAGGTGGAACTGGTTGCACCGGCCTTCCAGGCGGTTCCCCGAGTCGTCTTTCGACCCGATGTAGGCCGGCACAAAGAAGGGGATCCCAATGGGAGTGGGTGAACAGGATGTGGGCCGAGCCCATCCCCTTCCCGAAATCGCCTTTCATCAGCTCCAGCCCGAGCAGGCGGATGCCGGTGCCCGCGTCGATGATGATCAGCTGGCCGTCCGACGTGCGGATCTCGATGCAGGTCGTGTTGCCCCCGAACTTGACGGTTTCCCGGCCCGGCACGGGAACCGACCCGCGGACCCCCCAGAATTTGATGTACACGCTTCGCTCAGATCACTTTCCCGGAGTCGGC
>CAZKPI010000957.1:0-1841 GCA_964554555.1 uncultured bacterium | reverse complement strand
CCACCCTCCCGACCCAAAGGTGGAAGCAAACGTTTCCGCCAATTCTCCCACCTGGATCAGGTGCTGTTCCAGTTCCTGCCAGTGTTGAGGCAGTGACTCCGCAAGGGAATGGGCGTAGAGGGGCGTTCGTTTCGTCGTCAACTTCGTATCCCACAGGGTTGGTCGAATAACCCGGCATAGCCGGGGAACCGAACCTGAACCGGGAGGCAAAACGAATTCGGGGAACCCCGGAAAGTCGGTTTCCTGGCCATGGAGATGGGGCTCACTTTCGCTGTTCTACAGGCATGAAAAAACTGGGAACCCCAAGAGAAAACATCAATCGGAAAACTGGGCAAAAGACGTGATCCTGAAGAGTTTTCCCTGCCCAATCCACCCACCTTCCCCTCACTCACCTTCCGGTGGATTTTAACACGTTTCGCCGATTGCGCCAACGGATCCGAAATTCATCGATCCAGGAGGCCGGGAAAATCACCCCTTCTGACCAGCGCAAAATGCCAATAGGGTGACGATTCTTGAGCGATTGCCGGCGATCACCTGCGAGTGAAGTGCAAGAAGCCAGGACTTTAAGGTATACTCCACCCCATCACGACCAGGGAGGAAAGGACATGCAACAGGATCTGTTCAAAAAAATCGACGGGTACGAGAAGTACGCCATCGACCTACAGCGCGGACTGGTGGCCATCCCGGCCATCACCCCGGCCAGCGGCGGCACCGGCGAGCTCGACAAGGCGGTCTGGCTCGAGAAGGAGCTCAGGAAGCTGAAGTTCGACTCCATCAAGCGCTACGATGCCCCCCACAAGGAGGCCAAGGGGGGCGTGCGGCCCAACATCGTCGCCCTGTACAAAGGCACGAAGACCGACCGCACCTTCTGGATCATGGCCCATACCGATATCGTCCCCCCCGGTGACCTGTCCCTGTGGAAGACCGACCCGTACCAACTGCACATCGAAGGCCGCAAGCTGATCGGCCGCGGCGTCGAGGACAACCACCAGGGCCTCGTCTCCGGCCTCCTGGCCGTGCGCGCCATGATGGACACCGGCTGGCGCCCCCCCTTCAACGTCGGCCTGCTGTTTGCCGCTGACGAGGAGACCGGCAGTGAGTACGGCGCCGGCTGGCTGTGCGAGCACCACCCCGAGCTGTTCGGCAAAAACGACATGTTCATCGTCCCCGACGGCGGCCAGCCCGACGGCGGCATGGTCGAGGTGGCCGAGAAGTCGATCTGGTGGCTGAAGATCATGACCCACGGCCAGCAGTGCCACGCCTCCATGCCCCAGAAGGGCCGCAACGCCTTCCGCGCCGCCAGCGACCTCGTGGTCCGGCTGAATTCGCTCTACAAGACCTTTCCCAAATCCGACCAGCTGTTCGACCCGCCGATGAGCACCTTCGAGCCCACCAAAAAGGAAAACAACATCCCCAACATCAACACCCTGCCGGCCGAAGATGTCTTCTACCTCGACTCCCGCGTGCTCCCCTGCTACCCCCTCAAGCAGGTCGAGGCCGAGATCAGGCGCCTGGCCAAGGAGGTCGAGAAGGCCCACAAGGTCACCATCACCTTCGAAAACGTCCAGCGCGGCGAGGCCGCCCCGCCCACCGACCCCGCCGATCCCCTGGTGACCAGCATCATCAGCGCCATCAAGACCGTCCACGGCGTCAGGGGCGTGCCCAAGGGCATCGGCGGCGGCACCGTGGCCGCCTTCTTCCGCAAGCTCAACCTGCCCGCCGTCGTCTACAGCAAACTCGACGAGGTCGCCCACCAGCCCAACGAATACTGCCACCTCGACAACCTCCTCGGCGACGCCAAGGTGTTCGCCCTCACCGCCCTCCACCTCGCCAACGGTGCC
>CAZKPI010000956.1:0-1846 GCA_964554555.1 uncultured bacterium | reverse complement strand
CTTCCTGGCCACCCTGGCCGCTTTGACCGCTCTGTCCGGTCTGCCCCGTCTGTCCGGTCTGTCCGGTCTGACCGGTCTGACCGCTTCCCTTGCCCTTCTTGAGAATGCGCCAGTGGCCCTTCACATGCTGGCCCTTCTTGTTGCGGTGGCCGCAGACCCAGACCCGGTTCTTTTTGCCGGTGACCTTCTTCTTGACGGCCACCCCGGCATCCATGACACCGTTCTGGATCTTGTCACCCACCTTCTGCAAGCCCTGGCCGATCTTCTGGAAGAAGCCGGGTTTTTTCTTCTGGGACGCAGGCTTCCCAGCCTGGGCGGCACCGGGGAGCAGCAAGGCCCCCATGACGAACGAGGCGACCAGCAGACGACCAAAACTCCTCATACGACCTCCTGGCGGTAAATTCCTGGGAAGGGAGGACCCCTTCCACGGGACCATGGTATCAAAATCCCGGATTCCTGGCCAGTTTCCCTCCAGCGCGAACGGAGACCTTGCCTTGGTGGTGTCGGTTGAGCGGCGGCGAGGGGCGGAAGGATCGGCGGAACTCCTTTGGCGGCGCCCGGTTCACCCGGTTTCCGCCAGCCGCCAGGGCCGGCCCGGAAGCAAGACATGGAGGGTGCATCCCGGGGGAGGGAAGGGGTAGAATGGATGAAGCGGGGGAAACGTGTCGACAGCGGGCAACCACACCGGCTCGGAGCCGAAGATCGAAGTCATCGACCAGGCCGCGTTCGTGCAGATGCAGTCCCTGCCCGCCATGACCCCCGAGCAGATCCGGAAAGTCAGTTGAGGGGGCGGCCCGACGTCCCGAGGAGGAAGCCCATGATCCGAACATCCATCGTGAGAGGAAGCCCCCGCCCCGCCGGCCGGATGCTTGTGCTGTTCGCCGTGCTGGTTCTGGCCCTGTCCGTTTCCGGGGCGCGGGCGCTGTCTCCCGAGGCGGCCCGACTGCTCCAGGCCGCCCTGAATTTCCAGAAGAACGGCCGGCTGGACGAGGCGGCCATGAGCTACGAGCAGGCCATCCGCGTCGATGCCACCGTCCTGCGCGCGAACGACCAGGGGCTCATCCCGCTTCTGCACGACCACTACCGGAGGCTGGTGGCCGAGAGGCCGGAGGATCCCCGGGTCCTCGAAGGAATGGCTTTTGTGCTGGTCACCTGCCACGAGGACTTTGCCGGGGGCCTGGAGTTCTACTCGAAAGCCCTGGCCCGCTCCACCGATCCCGTCGAACGCGGCCGGCTGACCGGGCAGATCGAGATCTGCAAGGCCCGCCTTGGCGTCAGCACCCCCCCCGCCTCGGCGGCCGAACCCCCCCCGGACGGCAAGCCGGCCGACCCTGTGGCCAGCCTGACCAACCCCGGTCTCGAAGCGCAGAAAGAAAAGAAGATGGCCGAGCTGACGAAGGCCAAGGAGGGCAGTGAGTCGCGGATCGCCGAACTGGAAGGCCAGATCGAAGCCCTGCGGGAGGAAATCCAGAAAAACCGCCGGCTGTACCATTCCTCGAACGATCGCCGGTACAAGCGGAAGGAGGATGCCGCCGAGAAGGCCATTGAGGTCAAAGAACGACAGATCGACAAGCACCGGGACAAGCTCGGGAAGATCGAATCGGCGATTGAACGCGTCTCTCAGGGCGATCTCCTGGTCGATGTCCCCAAAGGAGGGGATGAGGAGGGAGCCGGCGGCGACGAACCCCTGGCCGAGCCTGCCGATGAGCCCGAGGACGACGAACCCGGTGACACCAACGGCGAAGGTCAGGCCCCCGGCGATGGCGACGACGCCGGCCAGGGTGAGGATGGGGGCGGATCCGGATCCGGCCGTGGGGCGGCGGGGGGCGACCAGGACGGGGACAAC
>CAZKPI010000955.1:0-1851 GCA_964554555.1 uncultured bacterium | reverse complement strand
GTCGGAGGCAATCATGTTTCGAAGATACTCTCTGGCCACCCTGCTGGCAATCGCCGCCGCCGCCGCCGTCGCGTCCGGCCCGGCCCTTCCCGCCGCCGTCGCGTCCGGCCCGGCCCTTCCCGCCGCCGTGACCGACGTCGGCAACGCCCTGTGCCCGATCACCGGCGGCAAGGTCCAGGAGGGGGTCACCCTTCTGCACGAGGGAAAGCTGTACCACTTCTGTTGTCCTGCCTGTTTCGCCGCTTTCCAAAAGGACCCCGCCGCCATGATCGCCAGGATCAAGGATGCCAGGGAGACCCCGCTCACCGTCACCAACGTCGGCGGGACCTGCCCGGTCACCGGGACCCCGGCCAAAGCGGAGTTCCACCTCGTCCGCGGCGACAAGATCACCTTCTACGCCAATGCCGAGAGCGTGGGGAAAGACACCCTTCCGGGCACCCCCGCTCCCGCTGATGCGTCGGCGCCGGCCGCGCCGGCCGCCGCCCCGGCCCCGGCCGACAGTGGAGCCGCCCCCGCCCCCCAGAGCGAGGGTGAAACCTGCGGCGACTGCTCCACCTGCGGCGGGTGCCCATCGGGCCACTGATCCGCTTCTTCCTCTCCCTCCCGACCGCCCGGGGACGCCATCGCGCCCCGGGCGGTCCCTTTCGGGGAAAGCCGGGAGCCGGCGCCGGCTAGCGGGGCGGCAGGCGCTTCCAGGCCCACCAGGAGAGGGCTTCCGCCCACAGGAGGGGAACTTCCTGGTTGCGGTGGATGGTCTCCGACAGAGCCAGTTCCCGGCCGTCCTTGGTCTGGACGATGAGGTGATACTGAAACCCGACCAGGGCAGAAAGGACCTCCGAGACCACCGGCATCCCCGCGAAGAGCGCCCAGGGATCCTCGGCAACCTGGATCTTGGCCAGCTGGCTGAAGGACGCCACCGGCTCCTCGCTCTCCCGCCACAGGATCCGCGAGTGGAACCGGATCCGGCCGTGGGCCAGGTCGATGACGTAATGTTCATCGACCACCCAATTCCAGATCCACAGCAGGGTGACAACCACCGAGGCGGAGTCGAGAAACAACAGGTACCAGGTCCGGGGGTGGCTGACCAGAAAGGGCCATTGGGAGACGATCATCCAGCCGGTGGTCCACAGGAAGCCGAGGGCAAGAATCCCGAGCAGGACCTTCTCGAACAGGGTCGATACCGGGATCTTGACCTCGCCTTCCGCGTTCACCTCGAAGAACAGGGAACTGGCCACCAGGGCCTGGACCAGGTGACTCCGCCGGCATGAGGGGCTGGCCGGCGCGGGAGAATCCCGGCCCCGATCGGGAACCGGATCGAGAGCCGGCATCCGGTCTTCCTCCATCAGAAAGGGCAGGCCCAGGGCCGCAGCCAGTTCCCGGGCCCGGCCGGTGACCTTCTGGAAGGTCTGGCGCACCTCCCCTGAATCCGCCACGACCGTTTCCAGGTCGAGGATTTCGCGGGAGCGGGTGACCAGCACCAGGGAATACCGAAAGGAGAACCAGTTCAGCAGAAGGGGAAACCCCTGCATCTCGCCGCGGACCCCCACTCCCTCGAGCTGATCGAACGGGATCTCCCGGCTCTGGTGGAACAGCGGGTTGACCCACCGGAACCTGGCCCGCCGGTAGGCGGGTTCGAACCGGACCGACGCCCCGGAATACCACAGGGCGGCCAGGGACAGCAGGAAGAGAAGCCCCGCATCGGTCTGGAAATGGTCGGGGAGAAGCCCCCAGCCATACCCCAGGTCGAAGACGGCGAGGGACATCAGGATCACGCTGAGCCGGACCGCGAACCCGGCCCATTCCCGCGCGGGGCTCGGAATGGCCATGGTTTCGCCTTCTTCAGCGGAGCCC
>CAZKPI010000954.1:760-1859 GCA_964554555.1 uncultured bacterium | reverse complement strand
CGACCTCGGGCACGACCGCTACCTTGGTTCCCACATCCTCAACGGCGAGCCGGTCTTCCCGGTCGCCATGATGGTGGAGTGGCTGGCCCACGCCGCCATCCACGAGAACCCGGGACTGCAGTTCCACGGATTCGACCAGCTCAAGGTGCTGAAGGGCATCGTCCTCGCCGGCGGCAGTCCCTGCCGTCTCGAGGTGCACGCCACCAAGGTGCGGCCCGGTCCGGACGGGCTGGCCTGCGCCGTTGAGATCCGCGGCCGTCAGGGCGGCCGGGACCTGGTCCACGCCAGCGCCGAGGTGGTGCTGGCCGACGCCCTTCCCCCCGCGCCGGCCGCCCGGCTCCGCCCCGACGTCTCCCGGCCGTATCCCCTCGACCTGGCCGGCATCTACCGCCAGCATCTGTTCCATGGACCGCTTCTGCAGGGCATCCATCACGTCCAGGGCTGGTCCCCCACCGGCCTCGCCGCCGAGGCGGGAACCGCTCCGGCCCCCTCCGCCTGGGTCCGCGACCCCTGGCGGAATGCCTGGCTGAGCGACCCGCTGGCCCTCGACACCGCCTTCCAGCTGATGATCCTGTGGACCACCCAGGTCGGCGGCGCCCCCTCCCTGCCCACCGCCGCCGCCCGCTACCGGCAGTTCCGCGCCGCCTTCCCCGAAGGCCGCCTGTCCGTCCGGATCGCCGCCAGCCAGTCCGGCGCCTATAAGGCCCAGGCCGACATCGAGTTCGTTGACCCGTCCGGGAACCTGGTGGCCGTGCTCGACGGCTACGAATGCATGATGAACCCCTCCCTCCGCGAGGCGTTTGGACATCGCACCCTCGAATCCCATGCCTCGGCCTGATCCCGCCGCCCCCCGGCCGCCCCGCCGCGACCCGGCCCGCACCCCCTTCGCCATCGCCATCGTCGGTGCCGGCGGCATCTTTCCCGGGGCCGCCGGTCCCGGCGAATTCTGGGAGGTCGTACGCACCGGCACCTGGACGGGAGCCGAGGTGCCTGCCGGCCGCTGGTACCGCCCGGCCCGGGAGATCACAGACCCCCGGCCGGGAACCCCCGACCGGGTGCTCTCCCCCACGGCCTGCCTCATCCGTGACCTTCCCGAACG
>CAZKPI010000954.1:0-701 GCA_964554555.1 uncultured bacterium | reverse complement strand
TCCGCCTCCCTCTGAAAGCGGGCCTGGAGGCCTTTGCCGACGCCCGCACCGCCAGCCTCGACCGGCGCCGCGTCCCCGTCATCATCGCCAACATCGTACTGCCCACCGATGCCGCCTGCGACCTGACCTGGCGGGTCTTCGGGGATGCCCTCCGCCGCCGGGCGGAAGGGACGACCGGCGGAAGGACGACCGGCGAGGAGACGGCCCCGTTCGACCTCCTGGCCGGCTTCCACCCCCTGAACCGGTTCGCGGCGGGAGCCCCGGCCGGCCTGCTGGCCCAGGCCCTCGGCCTGGGCGGCGGGTGCGTCACCCTCGACGCCGCCTGCGCCTCCTCGCTGTATGCGGTCAAGCTGGCCTGCGAGGAACTGCGCGCCGGTCGTGCCGACGCGGTGCTGACCGGCGGCGTCTGCCGCCCGTCCTGCCAATTCACCCAGATGGGCTTCAGCCAACTGCGCGCCCTGTCCCCGAGCGGCGTCTGCCGTCCTTTCGATGAAGCGGCCGACGGCCTGGTGGTCGGCGAGGGCGCCGGCCTGTTCGTCCTGAAGCGCCTCGCGGACGCCCTCCGCGACGGGGACCGCATCCGGGGGGTCATCCGCGGCATCGGCCTGGCCAACGACGTCGGCGGCAGTCTGCTGGCCCCCGACCAGGAAGGACAACTGCGCGCCATGCGGGCCGCCTACGCCCAGGCCGGCTGGCAGCCC
>CAZKPI010000953.1:0-1859 GCA_964554555.1 uncultured bacterium | reverse complement strand
TGAACAGCCTGTGCACCATTTGCCCGCAGACGCCTGTTTGGCGGTTATGCAAAGTCGGCCGGAAGGCCTGAGCGAAGCCGAGGCCGCGGCCCGGCTGACCGCCGAGGGTGCCAACGAACTGCCGTCCAGCCAACCCCGGTCCGCCTTGGAGATCGCCTTCGAGGTTGTCCGCGAGCCGATGTTCCTGATCCTGGCGGCCTGCGGCCTCTTGTATCTCCTGCTGGGCGACAAGGAAGAAGCCGTCATGCTCCTGTGCTTCGTCCTGGTGGTCATCAGCATCACCTTCTACCAGGAGCGCAAGACCGAACGGGCCCTCGAAGCCTTGCGCGACCTGTCGAGTCCGCGGGCGCTGGTCATCCGTGACGGGCAGCAACGGCGCATTCCGGGGCGCGAGGTGGTGCGGGGCGATTGGCTGGTGCTCGCCGAGGGCGACCGGGTGCCGGCCGACGCCGTCCTGCTGGACGGGTCTTCCCTGTCGACGGACGAATCCCTTCTGACCGGGGAGCCCGTTCCCGTGCGGAAGGTTCCCGTGGCGGGGGAAAAGCCTGCGGTGATGGGCAAGCCGGGAGGAGACGACCTTCCCTTCCTGTTCTCGGGAACCCTGGTCGTGCGGGGGCAGGGCGTGGCAGAGGTGCTGGCCACCGGGCTGGCGACCGAGCTGGGCAAGATCGGCAAGGCCCTGCAGGGGGCAGGGGAGGAAAGGACCCGCCTCAAGAGCGAGGTCGACCGGATCGTCACCAGCCTGGCGGCGGTCGGGGCGATCGCCTGCGCCCTGGTGGTGGTGGTCTATGGGCTCACGCGGAACAACTGGACGGAGGGCTTCCTGGCCGGCCTGACGCTGGCGATGACGATGCTTCCGGAAGAGTTCCCGGTGGTGCTGACGATTTTTCTGGCGCTCGGGGCCTGGCGGATCTCAAAGAAGCAGGTCCTGACCCGGCGGGTGTCGGCGGTCGAAGCGCTGGGGGCGGCGACCGTTTTGTGCAGTGACAAGACCGGCACCCTGACCCACAACCGGATGACGGTGGTCAAGCTGGCTTGCGGGGCGGGCTGGTGCGATCTGCCGCGGCCCGCCGGGGAAGCCCTGGCGGAGGGGTTCCACGAACTGGCCGAGTATGCCATCCTGGCCAGTCAGCGCGATCCCTTCGACCCGATGGAGAAGGCGATCAGGCAGGTCGGCACCGACTACCTGTCGGGCACCGACCATCTGCACCACAACTGGAGCCTGGTGCGGGAGTATCCCCTGTCGCCGGACCTCCTGGCCCTGTCGCACGTCTGGCAATCGCCGGACGGGCAGGAGTTCGTGATCGCGGCCAAGGGGTCGCCGGAGGCGATCATGGACCTCTGCCACATGCCGGCCGCCTGCCGCGAGCGGGTGAACGGGCAGGTGATGGCGATGGCGGACGCCGGCCTGCGGGTGCTGGGGGTGGCGCGGTCGGCCTTCCATCCCGGGCATCTGCCGCCCGACCAGCACGATTTTCCGTTCGAACTGGTGGGCCTGCTGGGCTTCGCGGACCCGGTGCGGGAGACCGTGCCGGGGGCGGTGGCGGAATGCCGCCAGGCCGGCATCCGGGTGGTGATGATTACCGGCGACTACCCTGGGACGGCGCGGAACATCGGCCGCCAGATCGGGCTCGGCACGGAAGCCGGGGTGATCACCGGGCCGGAGCTTGACGCGATGGATGAGAAGACGTTGGCCGAGCGGGTGAAGTCGGTGAGCGTGTTTGCCCGCATCGTGCCCGAGCAGAAGATGAAACTGGTGCAGGCGTTCAAGGCGGGAGGGGAGATCGTGGCGATGACCGGCGACGGGGTCAACGACGCCCCTGCCCTGCGCGCGGCCCACATCGGCATCGCCATGGGGG
>CAZKPI010000952.1:991-1860 GCA_964554555.1 uncultured bacterium | reverse complement strand
GCCGCGGCACGCGGTGTTCGAGGCCAAGTTCTGCTGTCGGACGGCCTCGCAGACGTTGTGGTTCCCGGGCGACAACCTGTTCGTCGAGACCGGCGACCGGCCGCCGGCGCCCCTCACCGCCGACTGGTGAGTGTGCTAGAATGCCCGCATCCGCAACGAGGAGAAACCCATGGACAACGCCATGACCAGGGAAAACGGGTGGGTGGTGATCGTTCTGCCCGAGCGGTTCAACGCCGATCACCTCCAGGCCCTCGAGCCCACATTCGCCCAACTGCTGGCCGAGCCCCAGCCGGTCAAACTTCTGCTCGATTTCGCCGAGGTGCGCTACATGGACAGCACCGGCATCGGGGCCCTGATTCGTCTCTATACGAACTTCAAGGGGAAGCAGGGCCGGGTGGCGGCCGCCAACTGCCGCGACAACGTGGTCAAGATCTTCAAGCTGGTGAACCTCCAGCGATACGTGAAGCTGTTCCCGACGAAGGCCGAGGTCTTCGCCTCGGCGGAATGACAGGGGGCCGACCATGATCTTCCTCAACCGGTTGTCGGAAGAAGACCGGAAGCTGCTGCACCGGCACCTGACCCCCTTCGACGCGAAGCGCGGGGAGGTCATCTACCACGGCGGATCCGACGCCGATGCCATGTTCTTCATCGAGTCCGGTTCGGTCCGCCTGCTGTCGGGCCTGCTCAAGGAAGGGGTGCCCGCCGACCAGACCTTTTCCATCCTGCGCCCCGAGGACTTTTTCGGGGAGGAGGCCATCATCGGGGAAAAGAACCGGTACCAGCACACCGCCAAGGCCCTCGAGAACACCCGTCTGCAGGTGTTGAGCCGCAAGGCGTTCGAGGACATGATGGCCGACTCGATTCCGGGC
>CAZKPI010000952.1:0-942 GCA_964554555.1 uncultured bacterium | reverse complement strand
AGGTTCTCGAAGACCCTGAGAGCCGCGGGAAAGTGGTGCTGTTCTACGGGCCGCGCGACGGCGGCGGCCGCACCACGCTGGCCATCAACACGGCCATCATGCTGGCGCGGCACAGCCAGAAGCCGGTCGTCTACCTCGACGCCGACTTCCAGCTCGGGAACGCTTCGCAAACCCTCAAGGGGCCGCGCACCCCGAACATCAGCACCCTGATCCAGACCGAGACGAAGCTGTCCCTCGACCGCATCAAGGCGGCCATGCACACCCACCACGGCGTGGATTTCCTGTGGGGGCCCTACCTGCCGCAGGACGCCGAGATCATCACCCGCGACGCCCTGCGCCGCATCCTCGCCGAGCTCTGCCGCGGGTATGCCTGGGTCGTCGTCGAATGCAAGAGCTACATCGACGACCACACCTTGCAATTGTGGGACCGCGCCGACCGGTTCCTCCTGGTCGGCACCCCCGATCTCGGCTTCCTCGACCGCCTCCAGCGCCTGATGCGGCTGTTCGACTCCCTGGGGTACAACCTCGACCGGTTTGAGGGGGTGCTCACCCTGACCGGAGCGGACACAGGCGACTACCTCGACCAGTTCCGGAAGGTGCTGAAGCGGCCGGTCTTCACCTTCCACTCGGTGCCAGTGCTCAGCCGGCAGGCCGAGCTGGCGGGACAGCCGCTGGTCCTGCAGGCCCCTGACTCGGACTACACGCGCGATGTCGAGGGGTTCGTCCAGTCCCTTCTGGGCAAGCAGTCCAGCGCCCCCAAGCAGGGAGGGATCTTCGCCCGCCTGGCCAGCTTCTTCGGCTGAGCGGGATCCGGGCCCGGCGGGTGCTCCGCCTCCCGCGGGAGCGATCACCCCGGAGGCGCCGGGGCACCAGCGGGCGGCCAACGCGGGAGAGCCGGCCGGACGGCGGCGAGCCCGGGCGGGCGCCGTTCCTTTCCCTCTT
>CAZKPI010000951.1:0-1861 GCA_964554555.1 uncultured bacterium | reverse complement strand
GCGAGGGCCAGGCCATCGTCCGCAAATACGTCCTGCCGGTGCTGACCTTCGACTGACCCGCCGCGGGCGGGGAATGCCTGCCCTGTCCATTGGGCTCAAGGTCGTCTTGCCCTGGGGAAACCCTGGCGGCGGGCGAGACGGGAATGCAAGGGGCCGGGCTTCCCCGCCTCCATCCTGGACAAATCGGCTTCCAGGTAACGCCGGATTTCGTCGGGCAGGGCCACATCGGACAAGGAGCTGTCCTGTGGCGGCCATCGGAGCCCGGGAAGATGAATTCCATGGGAAGCCCAGGGGAATGGCGAAAAAGCCCTTCGCCGTCGCCAACCATGGATTTCCTGGCCCCCTGAGGTCACCCCCGGGGGAAGGAAGGCGTAGAGTTTGGCTCCTGGCGCGTAGCACCTCGGGGGTCAGGTCCGGGGTCCCGCGGCGGGGGATTCCCCTCTCTGCGCCAGGATGACCTTGCCCAGGAGCGGCAGGGCGAAGGGGACGGTCTCGGCGAAGATGCGGAATTCCCCCAGGTTGCCGACCATGAGCATGATGCCGAAATAGGGGATGACCCCCGGCAGAATGGCTGTCAGAAAGCCGGGCGGCCAGGACCGGCGGACCGCCAGGAGGGGGAGCCAGAGCAGACCGGGGCCCAAAGCCATCCGGATCCAGCCGCGAATCGTGAGAAGGAAACGGAGGTTGGGCTCCAGGTGCCATTCCAGCAGGACATTTCCCGGATTTCCGACATACCTCCAGGCCAGCCACCCTTTCACGGCGCACCAGAGAACCCCCTGCAACGCGATGACGGGAACATGTTCCCGTCGGTCCGGACTGTTCAAGGCCCAGGCCATGTGGGCAAAGGTCACCAGGAGCACGGTTTCCCGGTTGAAACAGCCGATCAGGTAGACCAGGATGAAGGGAAGCCAACGGCGGTGGGAAAGGAGGAACAGGCCCAGCGTGACGAACAGCACGCCGGGAAAATCGGATGGATACCACAGAGCGTGGCTGATCGGGGGGAAGAACAAGGTCCAGAGGGCGGGATAGAGGAGAAAGGGGGTCAACCGAGAGGCTCGGTCAATTGACCGGCCTTCAGGATCCCCCTGAGTCATGAGTCTGGGCAGGACCCAAGACAGGGCTAACAGGGAGGCGGTGTTCACGGCCAGCATCAGCAAGAGAGCCCCGGCCCGGTCGGCAGGGTGGGAAACCAGGGTCAGGACCGCCCGCACCAGGGATGGGACGAGCGTCCGATACTGGTATGGCCGGGCGGCGGTCTGAGCCACAAGGGCTTGGGGAAGGGCGATCGGATGCACCTGGCTCCAGACCAGGTGGGCGAGCGAAAAAGCGGCCGCCCCCACGCCCAGGAGAGCGGGCCAGAGCCAGGCTCGCCGGCGTCCGGGAGAAACGGGGGAAGGGTTGCCGGACTGCTCCGGCGGGTGGGGTTCGGCGTGGGTGATGGGGCTGGGATGGGCCATGCGAGGGAAAGTATATCACGTGGCTCTTCCCGATCCCCCGTCCCTCCTTCGCTCCCCCAGGGCAAACGCAAACCATGGGACTGCGGTCAGAGCGGGAGGAGCTCGGTTTCACCCGACCGCTTCGCGAGGGGCCCCGGGGCCCTGGACGCCATTTTCGGGCTGATTTGCGGGTGGCCAAGGCCTGGCGGCTCTGCGGACCAGGCGGGTTGCCACCGAGTGTTTGCCGCGACCCGTTCCCCCGAGATGGCGATCCTGCGACAGACAAGGGGTATCGGCTGGAAACAGTCGATAGCAGAGGGGCGGAACATGAGGGAAATGGAAAAGAATCAGATTCGCGGCGACCGCGGGAGAGGCCGCCGGCCTGGGGCTGGGGTGGGGAACCTGCCGGAAAGCGGGCGCGGCCC
>CAZKPI010000950.1:313-1863 GCA_964554555.1 uncultured bacterium | reverse complement strand
TCGCCCTCCTGCTGTTCTCCCTCGGCCTGGAATTCACCCTGAAGGAGCTCCTGCCGGTCAAGGGGGTGACCATCGTCGGCGCCTGCGTGCAGGTCGTTTTGACCTTTTTCTGGGCGGCCCTGGTCGGGCACGTCATCGGGTGGCCGGGCCCCGCCGCCTGGTGGTTCGGGGCGGCCATGGTCTCGTCGAGCACGGCGGTCATCCTCAAGACCCTGACCGACCGCGGCCACCTGCGCACGCTGTCGGGGCGCGTGATGCTGGGCATGTCGATCGTCCAGGACCTGACGGTCATCCCGCTCATGATCCTGCTCGGCGGCATCCTGGAATCGGGCCTCAGCCTCGTCGGGGCGCTGGTGCCCCTGGCCTGGACGGCGGCCTTTCTGGTCGCCATGAAGCTGGTCGGCACCCACGTGACACCGGTCTGGCTGAGGTTCATCGCCCGCTGGAACTCGCGCGAGCTGTTCATGCTGGCGGTCATCGGCCTGGGGTTGGGCATCGGGTATCTCACGCACCTGATCGGCCTGTCGCTGGCTTTCGGGGCCTTCATCACCGGCCTGGTCCTCAACGAGTCGGAATATGGCCACCGGGCGTTGTGCGAGATGATCCCCATCCGCGACCTGTTCAGCCTGCTGTTCTTCGTCTCGGTCGGCATGCTTCTCGACCCCGCCCTGCTCTGGCGGAACGCCGCGATGATCGTGTTCCTGGTGGCGGTCGTCTGCGGCGGCCGCGGCCTGTTGCTGGCCGCCGTCACCCATGCCTTCGGCTACCGCCGGATCATCCCGGTGGCGGCCTTCTTCGGCATGCTGCCGATCTCCGAGATCGCCTTCGTCGTGATCCGCACCGGGGCGGCCGACGGGATCCTGTCGGCCGACATCTATTCGACCGTGCTGAACGCGGTGATCGTCTCGATGCTCGTCGGCCCCCTGGCCGCCAGCCTGGCCACGCCCTTCTACACCGGCCTGCGCCGGATCTGGCCGGAGACGCGGGTGACCACCGTCAACCTGCCCGAAGCGCCCCTGCGCCAGCACGCCGTCATCGCCGGCGGGGGGAAGTTCGCCCGCCACGTGGCCCTGGCCCTGCGCGAGGCCGGTCTTCCCTTTGTCATCATCGAGCCCTTGTATCAGTCGTTCGCCGAGGGGAAATCGCAGGGGTTTCCCATGATCTATGGGGAACCCGGTCAGGAAGCGGTCCTCGACGCCGCGGGTTTCTCCCGGGCGCGGCTGGTGCTGTTCACCCAGGGCGACCGGCAGGAGTTCCAGGCGGTGGTGGCGCGGCGGGCGGCCGACCGACTGGGCTTCCGGGGCCTGGCGACAGCCGACACGGCCGAGGAGCGGGCTTCACTGCTGGCCGCCGGCTTTGACGAGGTGGTCTTCCCCGATCTCGAAGGCGGTCTGGAGATGGCGCGGCGGACCCTGCTGGCGATGGGCATCCCGGAACCGGAGATCCGTCAGCACCTGGAGCGGATCCGGGAGCGCGAGGCGGGCCCGGCGCCGGCCGCCGCCGAGGGGCCCGCGCCACACCCTCCCCCCGCCGAGCCTCCTCCCGGTCCG
>CAZKPI010000950.1:0-298 GCA_964554555.1 uncultured bacterium | reverse complement strand
GGCTTGACCCTTCCCCCCAGACCATGCCTTCCCTGAGCCGACCGGCCGGATGCCGGAAGAGCCCCCAGGCCGCCACGGAGGGTGACACGCCCCACCCGGTTCGCGCCTCGGCCGGGGGCCGGCTCCTGCTTGCCTGGTACGACCGCGAGGGGCGCCGCCTGCCCTGGCGGACGGGCGCGCACCAGGAGCCGGGCGGGGGGCGGGCCGCCGCGGCGGCCGGCGGGTTCCTGGCCGACCCGTATGCCATCCTGGTCAGCGAGGTCATGCTCCAGCAGACGCAGGTGAGCCGGGTGCTGGC
>CAZKPI010000949.1:0-1866 GCA_964554555.1 uncultured bacterium | reverse complement strand
CCGAGCCGGTGGTCGTTGCCGGCATCGGCCACGCCGGCGCGCAGAAGGCCGCCGAACTTGTCGACGCCGAGCATCAGGGCGCCGAGGGTCAGCAGGAAATTGACGTTCTTCAGCGGCGAGGCGGAAGGCTCGAGGTAGTTGGCGCCGGTGTTGTCCCCGATCGACCAGTTGACGTGCTTGCCCGACCCGTTGACCCCGGCGAACGGCTTCTCGTGGAGGAGCACTTCGAGGTCGTGGCGGGCGCCGACCTTTTTCATGATGTCCATCATCTGGAGGTTGTGATCGATGGCGAGGTTCGCCTCCTCGAAGAGGGGGGCGATCTCGAACTGGTTGGGGGAAACCTCGTTGTGGCGGGTCTTGGCCGGGATGCCGCGGCGATACAGCTCGTGGTCGAGATCCTCCATGAACCGCATCATCTTGGGATGGATGGCGCCGAAGTAGTGGTCTTCCATCTGCTGGCCCTTGGCGGGCGGGGCGCCGAACAGACTGCGGCCGCAGATCCGCAGGTCGGGGCGGGTGTCGGCCAGCCGGCGGGCGACCACGAAGTATTCCTGTTCGGGGCCGACGTTGACCACGACCTTGCGGGCGAGCCGGTTGCCAAGCAGGCGCTGGAGCTTGATGACGGCGTCATTGAGGGCGCGCATCGATCGCAGGAAGGGGGTCTTGCGGTCGAGGACGTCGCCAGTCCAGCTCAGGAAGACGGAGGGGATGACCAGGGTGCGGGTCTGGCCCGATTCGAGAAGGAAGGCGGGGGAGGTGGGATCCCAGGCGGTATAGCCGCGGGCCTCGAAGGTGGAGCGGATGCCGCCTGAAGGGAAGGAGCTGGCGTCCGGTTCCGACTGGATCAGCTGTTTCCCTGAGAACCGTTCGATGAGGTCGCCCTGATCGGAATAGGACAGGAAGGCGTCGTGCTTTTCGGCGGTGCCCCCGCGCTGGGGCTGGAACCAGTGGGAGAAATGGGTGGCCCCCTTGCTGATGGCCCACTCCTTCATGGCGTGCGCCACGTCGGCGGCGATATTCTCATCGAGCGCGTTGCCGGCCTGGATGGCATCGGAGAGTTTTTCGAACACTTCGCGGCTCAGCTTCTCGCGCATGACCGCCTTGGAAAAGGTCAGTTCACCGAAGAATTCCGTGACCCTGGGCATGGTTGGTTCCTTTCACCGTTTCGAAAAGGTCGGGCGGAGGGCACCCTTGTCATGACTATCGTCAAGCGGACGCGCGACATTAGCATGAAAAAGCGGAAAAAGGAACCTTCGCTATTCCGGAATTTCCTGATTCGGGGAGGGAAAATTCCTGATTTGCAGGAGTTTTTCCCGAAATGACTCCCCAAGGACTCGAGGGCACGGCCGAGCCCGGGCCCACCCTCCCCTGCCCCGATGTCGGCCCGGGCTGGTCTGGCGGGCGGCGGGGGGCGGGGCAGGGAGGCGGAATGGGCAGGGAGGCTGAATGGAGAGCCCGACGGAGCCCTCTCCCGAAGCCCCGCACCAGGCAGGTCAGGTCAGTTCACCGCCGGGGGTTGTCCTCTCCCCGCAGGGCGAACCACAGGGTTCCCGTCAGGCCGCAGGCGAAAGCCGTCCACAGATTCACCGCCGGTCCCGCCTGCCACAGGAAGGCCCCGCCGAACGCGCCGACCGAGACGATGACGTCCCGCCAGAGATAATACTGGCCGAAGGCGGCGGCTTCGCGTCCGGGGGGGGAAAGATCGATGATGAGGGCTTTGCGGGTCGGTTCCCCGAACTCCTTCAGGCCGCGGACGACGAAGGCGAAGGCCAGGGGCCAGAACGTGGTGGAGTGCAGAAGAACGAGCGGGAACAGGGTGAAGAAGACGAAGGTCATCACCACGAACGGTTTTTTGGTGGAGCGGTC
>CAZKPI010000948.1:0-1871 GCA_964554555.1 uncultured bacterium | reverse complement strand
CGGCGGCCAGACCCTCCCGCAGGGCCAGGGCGGCCTGCACGGCCCGCCTGACCGTCCCCGCCGGGTCGGGACGGCCGGGGTCGTCCCGGAAGACGGCCATCACCGTGTCGCCGAGGAACTTGTCGATGTCCCCGCCGTGGCGGGCGATCTCCTCGTGCACCTGGGAGAAATACCCGTTCAGCAACTGCACCACCCGGTCACGGGTCTGCGTTGCCACCAGGGTGCGGAACCCCCGGAGGTTGGCGAACAGCACCGCGGCGAACCGCCGCGCCCCTCCCGCCGGGAAACGCGAACCATCGGCGGCGGCCTCCCGGGCCGAATGAGAGAGGAAGGACGACATGCGGTGTCGTTCCCCCAGACCCCGGGCCATCTCGTTGAACGAGTCGGCCAGTTCCACGATCTCGTCGCGGCCGGGCAGGGCCACCTCGGTGGCGAACTCGCCGCGGCCGACCAGACCCACCGCCTCCCGCAGACAGGCGAGGGGGGCCAGCAGGCCCCGCGCCAGCAGAAGGCCCAGCGCCACCGTGATGAGGAGATACAGGCCGATGTACGCCGCCGTCTGGGCCATGAGGCGCGTCGCCCCCTCGGTCAGCCGCCGACGGTCGGTCAGCACCGCCAGGCTGTAGGCGTCGAAATGGCGGATCCGCTGGCCGAACAACAGCCACCGTTCCCGGCCGGCCGCGAAGCGGCTTCGCAGGGTCATCCCGCTCTTCAGCACGGGCTGGAGGGCGGCGATCAGGGCCCGCCGGGCCGGGGCCCCCGCCTCGCCGTTGAAGCGGGCGCCGGGCCCGGCCGCGGGCAGGACCGCCTCGTCGAATGCCGCCTGGTTGGACAGGGCCAGCACCAGCTGTCCTTCCCGGTCCTCGCCGCCCCGTCTCGCCAGGTCGGCGAGGAAGACCTCCAAAAACTGCCGCTCGAAATAGGCGGCGGTGGCGACGAAAATCATGACCACACTGCGCTGGCCGTCGGGGCGGCGGCGCAGGACGGAGCAGACAGTCAGGGTCTTGCCGAAGAACTGAACCTGGAAGGCCCGTTCCTCGACCTCGAGCAGTCGTCGGATCTCCTCCAGGTCGGGCAGGGACTCGGCGATGGCCTGCTCGGCCAGGTCCTCGCCTCCCCGCAGGGGCAGGCCGTGGGCCCGGATCTTCATCCGGGCCAGGGTGCGGAAGAGGGGTTCCAGATCCTTCCCCTCCTGCGCCCGGGCCGCGTTGACCGAGCGGGTGCACCAGACCTTCCCCGCGTCGTCGATGAGATAGAAGTGGGTCGCCCCCGTCCGCGCGAACCCCGGTCCCACCAGCTCCGGCAGGCGGTCGGCCGCCCCGCCTTCCTCCAGGGTGAACAACCGCCCGCCCAGCCCGTCAACCGCCCGCGCCGCCTCCTCGGCCGCCGCCTCGAACCGGCGCAGTCCAAGAAAGTAGCTGTTCATCACGGTCTCGGCGGTCCCTTCCATGGCCTGGAAGGCATCGCGCTCGGCGGCCGCCAGGTGGTCGCGCACCAGGTCCTGCCCGATCTGGAAGGTGGCCAGGGTCGGCGTTCCCACCGCGAACAGGAACAGGCCGATCACCTGCCAGGTCAGACCGAGGGCCAAACCCTCCCGCTGGCGGAAGAACAGGACGAGGCCGACGGGCACCAGCCCCAGCAGGGCCAAAAAAGCCTGCATCCGCGCCAGCTGGCCTTCCAGCCGGCGGTGCAGGCGGTCGGTCCGGGCCAGGGTGTAGACGGTGAGCCGGGAGGAGTGATGATGGATGGCGGCGAGGAACCGGTCGGCCGCCGACTCGAACCGCACCGCCGGTTCGGCCGCCAGTGCCCGCGCGAAGGCGGCCCGGCGCCAGCGGGGCAGGAAGCGGGGGAAGCGCGACCGGGCCGGGCGC
>CAZKPI010000947.1:0-1875 GCA_964554555.1 uncultured bacterium | reverse complement strand
GGGGGGGGGGGGGGGTGGTGTCGGGGGGGACGGCCACCGAGAAGTTCCAGGCGGCGGCGTCGGTGATGCCGGCGAACGCGTTGTTGGCGGCGTCGGCGAAGCAGGTGGCGGCGATGGTCACGTGGTAGGAGCGGCCGGCCACCAGCACCCCAACGGGGTTGATGGTGACCAGACTGCCGGCCACGGTCACGAGGTCCGAGGTCACGTCGATGTTCTCGAAAACGGCGCCGGCCGTGTCATCGTGGATGACGATGGTGCCGGTCTTTTTCGTGACGCTCTCGGTGAAGGTGATGACCAGGTTGGCGTCGGCGGCGACGTTGGCGGCGTTGTCGGCCGGCGAGAGGGCCTGGAGGGCGGGGGCGGTGGTGTCGGGCGCCGCCGCCGTGGTGGTGGTGGCGGTGAAGCCCGGGTAGGCATTGCCGGCGGCGTCCTTGACGAATCCCGCCGCGATGGTGACGTAGTAGGGGCGGTCATAGGCGAAGGCGGCGACGGGGTTGACGGTGACCAGGCGGTCGGCGATGGTCACCAGACCGGAATTGCCGGCGATGGTCTCGAAGACGGCGCCGGTGGTGCCGTCGAAGATGACCAGGTTGCCGGTACCAGGGAGGACGTTCTCGGTGAAGGTGACGGCGAGGTTGGCCTCGATGCCCACGTTGACGGACCCGGAGGCCGGGGTGAAGGAGGCCACCGCGGGGGCGGTGGTGTCGGCGGGGGCGGGCGTGGAGAAGTTCCAGGTGGCGGCGTCGGCAATGCCCGCGAAGGCGTTGCCGCTGGCGTCCTTGAAGCAGGTGGGGGCGATCTCGACGTGGAAGGCCTTCGAGGGAAGCAGGGTCTGGGAGAGGTCGATGGTGACCTGGGCGTCGCGGATGGTGACGCGGGTCGAGGTCACATCGATGGTTTCGAGGGTGGTTCCGTCAGTGTCGTTCCTGACGGTGATGGCACCGGTTCCCTTCAGGACGTTCTCGCTGAAGACGATGACCAGGTTGGCATCGGGGGCGGCGCTGGCGCTGTCGTCGGCCGGCGTGAGGGCGACGATGGCGGGGGCGGTGGTGTCGGCCGGGGCCGGGGTGGAGAACCGCCAGGTGGCGGTGCCGGAGATGCCGGTGAACAGGTTGCCGGCGAGGTCCTTGAAGGCGCCGGGGGCCAGTTCGACGTAGTAGGTCCCGGAGGGGGAGAAGGTGACGGTGGGGTTGATGGTGGCCTGGGTGCCGTTGATGGTCACCTCGGCGGCGGTGACGTCGATGGTCTCGAGGACGGCTCCGTCGCTGGCCTGGCGGATGACCAGGTTGCCGGTTCCCCGGGCGATGATTTCGTTGAAGGTGATGACGAGGTTGGCGTCGAGGGCGGTCGTGGCGGCACCATTGGCCGGCGAGAGGGTGACGATGGCGGGGGCGGTGGTGTCGGGACCCTCGTTGACGGTGACGGTGTATTCCTTGGTCGACCAGTCGGCGGCGGTGACCTGGTAGACGACCGGCTGGCGGAAGTCCTGGCCGATGCCGGAGCGCGGCACGACGTCGATGCCGGTGTGCGTGATCTCGGGGATCAGCCCGACGCGCGACACGCCGTTGGGCACCTGCAGTTGGATGGCGGTGCCGCCGATGATGGCCACGGCATCGGTTGCGAGGCCGGGATTCAGGGTGCCGGCGGGGAAGCGGAAGGCGGTGATCTCCTTGGTGGCGGTCAGGGCGCCTTCGATCACCAGGCGCAGTTGGGCGGTGGCGACGGCTCCCAGCGGGTCGGTCACGCGGACGGTGATGGTGGCCTGCCCCGGGAGGTCGGGGGCGGTCCAGGTATTGGTGAGGACATTCGCGGTCTGGGCGAGCTCGCCGCGGGTCTTGGTCCAGACGTTGGTGGCGAGGATGGCGTGGTTGGGAT
>CAZKPI010000946.1:0-1876 GCA_964554555.1 uncultured bacterium | reverse complement strand
CCCGACCGCCTGCTGGAGGCGGCCCTGGATCTGTTCGCCCGGCAGGGGTTCGACAACACCACCATCGACGAGATCGTCGATGCCGCCGGGTATGGGAAGGGCACGTTCTACCGCTACTTCCCCAACAAGGACCGCCTGCTCGACCGGCTCCTCGACGACCATTTCGCCCGACTGGCGGACGCGGTGGTCGGGGCGGTGACCGCCGACCGGCCCCTTCCCGCCAACCTTCTGGCCGGCATCCGCGCCTACGTGGCCGTGATGCGGGCGGACCGGCGCCTGGGCCAGATCATCGAGGAGCTCAAGGTCCGGCGGGCGCACGACTTCCTGAAGCGACTGCATCGCGCCTGCCTGCCGCCGTATCTCCTGCTCTGCACGGCCATCCAGGGGGAGATCAAGGCCGGCCGCTTCCGGCCCATCAAACCCGACCTCCTGCTCACCTCCCTGCTTGGCGCAGTCCAACTGCTGGTCTTCCGGGAGTCCAAACACGGGATTCCGGTGCTGGATGCCGATCTGAAGCAGGTGTTGTCGATCATGCTGAATGGAGCGTCCCGCCGCCCATGAAACGCCTTCTGCCATTCCTGACGCTCACCGCCGCCATCCTGGCCGCCCCCGGTGCGGGGCTCGATCTGGCGGGGCTGGCCGCCCTGGCGAAGGAGCGTAACCTCTCCCTGCAGGTGGCCCGCCTCGACCTCGAGGAGAGCTGGATCGACCAGCGGATCGCCGAGAATACCTTCATCCCCAATGCCGACCTCGATTTCAGCAATGCCCAGAAGCGGTCGCTCGACGACCGGCAGGAGGCCCTGTCCGGGGCGGTCAGCAAGACCTCGTTGTTCAGCCTGAAGATCAGGCAGGAGTTCAAGGCGCTGGGGAAGTACAACGAATGGCAGTGCGACGTGGCCCGGCTGAAAACCCAGGCCAAAGAACGTCTGCAGGAGCGGGCCGAGCTGGAGGTCATGCGGCGCCTGCTCACCATCTTCTTCCAGATGGCGAAGCAGGAGGAACTGGCCCGCATCCACGAGTTCAACCTGGGGCTGATCGGGCAATTGCTGGAGATCGGCCGGCTCAACATGCGGGTCGGCCTCGCCCTGGAGAAGGACGTTCTGCGCATCGAGGTTCAGCAGGCCAACACCCAGGCCGCCCTGGTGCGGGCCCGTCACGATTTCGCCAACCACCGGCTCGACCTGGCCAACCTGCTCAACCTGCGCGACACCGCCTCGCCCGCGGTCGATCTGCCGCCCTCCCTGCGGTTTCCCCTGGCCGACCTGGACGCCTCGGCGACGCGAAGCCTGCTCCTGGAGCGCGACCTCGACCTGGCCCTGGCGCGCAACGACCGGGCCATCCTTCGCAAGACCCTGGACGCCGCCCGCGCGGCCGGCAAGCCGACCCTCAACCTCAACGCCGCCTACAACCACGGCCTCGAGAACGGCCCGCTGAAGAACACCCGCGACTACTCGGTCTCGTTCTCGCTGTCGGCCCCGGTCTACGACAGCCGCGACCGCCTGAACGAGGTGCGGCGCGCCGAGAAACTGCTGGCCCGGTCGGAACTGACCCTGCAGGAGCTCGAAGCGGCCCGCCTGCTGGCCCTCGAGAAGGCGTTTTCCGACTACGACGAGGCCAGACAGCGCATCGTCTTCGCCGAGAAAGCGCTCGAACAGAGCCGCGAGAACATGCGGGTGGTGGGAATCCGGTTCAAGGCCGGCGACGCCCCCATCACCGACCTCGTCGATGCGCAGATCACCTTTTCCGGGGCGGCCGAGACGGCGGTCAACGCCCGCTACGACGAACGCATCCGCCTGGCGGCGATCCTGCTTCTGACCCGCCAGTTCCCGGAAGCCCTCGCCCTCGACCGCGGGGCCGGCCCCGCCACCCAGCAGGC
>CAZKPI010000945.1:0-1878 GCA_964554555.1 uncultured bacterium | reverse complement strand
ACAGCATCCACGACCTGCGCGTCGCCTGCCGCCGCTACCGCAGTGCCCTACGGGGGTTCGCCCCCTTCCTCGACGAGGCGGCGACGAAGGCCCTGGCCGCGGAACTGAAGGCCTTCATGCGGGCCTTCAACGGCCTGCGCGACCTCGACGTTCAGCTCGAGATGCTCGCCCAGATCCCGGCCCCCGCGCGCCCCGGCGTCCGGGCCAGCCTGGACGAGATCGCGGCCTGCTTCACCGCCCGCAAGGGCCAGCTCGATGCCGAACTCCAGCAGTTCGTGCGTGACCACGCCGCGGTGGGCACCCTGCCCCTGCCCGCCCCCCGGCCGGGGCCCCTGCCGTCCGTGCCCGTGGGGGTGCGGACCGTTTTGCGCGCCGAACTCGACGAAGCCGTGCGGCGCTCGCGCGCGATCGCCTGGGACATGCCCCAGGAAACGGTGGTTCCCCTGCACGACCTGCGCATCCAGTTCAAACGCCTGCGCTACGCCGTCGAACTGTTCGCCCCCTTCCTCGGCAGGGAGGCGCCCGGCCTGCTGAAGGTCTGCAAGAACGTGCAGGACCTGCTGGGCTGGATCCACGACCTCGACCTGCTCGCCGAAACCCTGCGGAAACTGTGGCGGCGCCAGGTCCGCGACCGTCAGCGCCAGGTGCGCGCCCTGGTGGCCGAACTGCCCTGGCCGTTCCCCCGGGGCCTCGATCCGGAAGCCCGCTTCCGGCCGGCGCCCCGCGACCACCGCAAGGCCTTCCTGCACGTCCTGGCCGATCTGTCCGCCCAGCGCGGGCGCCACTACCAGGCCGCCCGTTCGCTTCTCGGGCACCTCGAATCCCTGCACTGGTCCGAATCGCTGGCCCGCTGGTTCTCCGAAGGCAGTTGTCCGCCCATCTGGAAAAAGGAGTTCGCCCGCCATGCCGTTTGATTTCCACGCCGCCGACCACCTGCCCCTCCTGCCCGACACCCTGGCTGTCCATGGAGCCCGGAAACTGCTGTCCGACGTCGGCCCGCTTTCGGAACTGCACGCCCTGCACGTGGCCCGACTGTCGCTGGCCCTGTTCGACGGCCTGGCCTCCTTTCACGGCCTGGGAAATCAGACACGCACCGAGCTGGCCTGCGCCGCCATGCTCCACGACATCGGGGTGAGCATCCGCGAGGAACAGCACCACAAGTGGAGTTACACCCTGATCATGGAGAAGTTCTGGATCGTCGACCAGGCCACCCGCACCCGGGTGGCCCTGATGGCCCGCTACCACCGCAAGGCCCTGCCCAAGGAGACCCACGCCGAGTTCCAGGCCCTCGACGCCGTCCAGAAGAAGGCGGTCTGGACCGGCCTGGCCTGTCTGCGCCTCGCCGACGGCCTCGACCGCACCCACCGGGCCCTCGCCCGCGACGTTTCCCTGCGGTTTACCCCGCGCCACCTGCAGGTGTCGGTTCAGTTCCTGGTCGACGGCACGGCCGAGATCGAGGCCGCCGAACGCAAGTCGGACGGCCTCCAGAGCCTGACCGGCCGCCAGGTGATCCTCGTCCCTTTCGACGTCGGGTGTTCGAGCCTGACCGGCACTTTCGGCTGAACAAAGGGTGACGCCGAGCCTTGTTTCTTCCCCGCTCCCGATGCGGGTTTCGTGATCTCCAGGTGTCGCCGGGATCGGGCCGGGATCCCGCCGCCGCGCGAACCCCTGACCACATCATGGAACACGTGCTCGCGCGGTTCGGCGGCGGCGCCGACCTGTTCCTCCTGTTCGCGTTGATCCGCTGAAGGGCGGCCGACGGGGCTTTGCCCCATCCACCCCGCCAGGGCCGATGGCCCTGGAACCGCGTTTCTGGCGGGGGAAAAGCTGATGCGTTCCCCGCGCGGAAGCCCCGCTTCCAATCGGAAGAGCGTCGTG
>CAZKPI010000944.1:230-1885 GCA_964554555.1 uncultured bacterium | reverse complement strand
CGCCCGCCTGTCCTGCCGCGGCGGGGCCTGCTGTTCGCGTTCACCGCGGCGGCGGCGATCCTGGCCGCCGCGCCGGCCGCCCCGGCCGCCCGGATCGGCCTCCTGCTCGGCACCTTCGACCCGCCCCACCTGGGCATCGCCCGCATGGTCGGGGAAGCCCGCACCCGGCTCGGCCTCGCCACCGTCTACGTTCTGCCCACCCCGATGCCGGTCGACCGCCCGGCGGTGACCCTGGTGCGCCACCGCCTGGCCATGCTGTCTCTGATGGCCCGGGACGTGGCCGGCCTGGAGACGCTGACCGAGGCCGACCTGCTGGCCATCGCCTCGCGCCGGCCCGACAACCTGTTCGCCGCCCTGCGCGAGGACCTGGAACGCCGGCATTCCCCCGCCGACGAGATCTTCCAGATCGTCGGCGAGGACGCCCTGCCCAAGCTGATCGCCCGCCGCCAACTGCCTCGCGCCGGGGAACGACGCACCCTCGTGGTCTTCCCGCGCCAGGGAGCGGCCGAGACCCGGCATCCCGCCCTCGCCGCCGCCGCCAAGGCGGGCCGGCTGGTCCGGCTGACGGCGGCGATCCCCGATCTGTCCAGCCGCGAACTGCGTGAGGCGTTGCGCCAGGGCCGGGAACCGTCCGACGCCCAGCTCCACCCGGCCGTCCGCGCCTACATCAAGCGGGAGGGACTCTACGGCCTGCCGCCCGCGCCCATCACGCCCGAGGTCATCGCCGGGTTCGCCCCGGCGGGATATCTGGCCAAGCCGGTCCTTCTGCATGGCCCCACGACCGACACTTCGTTCGTGCCGGCCCATGTCGAGAGCTTCCTCACCGACGACCCGGCCGCCGCCGCGGCCGCCGGAAACCCAGGTTCCGACGTCCCCGCCGCCCTGGCCGACCTGCTGACCAACCACGTCTTGCAGGTGACGGTCTTCCAGGCGCCCACCACGGATGCCCTCGACTGGCTGCAGACTCAGGGCTGGCGCACCCTGCACGGATTCGTCCCCCCCGGCGCCGAGGACTGGCCCATGCTGTTCCTGGGCCGGCGCGGCCCCGACTGGCACCTGTTCATCACCGGGCTCTACGCCCGCGACCGCTTCGTGCGCCTGATCGCCGACTTGCGGGAGCTGTTCCGGCGGGCCGGGATTCCTCCCGAACGTCTGACCATCCTCGTGCCCTACCAGCTCGACCAAGCCGTGGCGCCAGGCGGGCCCTGAGGCCGATGGCCTCCCCCGGCGACCTTTTCCTCGCGCTGGAAAACCGCGAAACCGGAAAGGACATGGGGCAAGAGGGCCTTGCCGTCGAAGGGTGACGGGGTCGAGGTCGAAACAAGGCGTAACGGTGCAGTTCCTCCGTTCGTCTGAATGTCTGGAACCATTTCCCGCCAGGATGATTGCTGGCTTGACCGCCGGCGGCGTCGTTTCCCGGGGCTTCTCCCGCGCCGCTTTTGCCCGGAGGTGGAGGGCTGTCCGGGGGCATCCGCGGCCGGCGCCCCGCTCCCGCGCTGTCTGGACCCCTCAGGGTTCCGACCCGAACCAGGCCCCCCAGAAGCGCATGATGACCGGGATCGTCTCGGCAAAATAAGCCGACATCAGCACCAGCACCACGTAGAGCACGGCGAAGAACTCGATGCCGCGCCTCGAGATCGGCAGGTAGGACAACT
>CAZKPI010000944.1:0-220 GCA_964554555.1 uncultured bacterium | reverse complement strand
CCTTCGATGGCCCGCTGGATCGCTTCCCACACATTGGCCCGTTCCCGGGCGTTCAGCACCAGCAGGGCGCTGGCGCTGATGGCCAGGCTGAGCAGGGAGGCCTTGGCGAGCACCCAGCTGAACAGGGCGCCGGGGATCATGATCGCCTGGGCCGCCAGCAGGCCGACCGCCAGGCCCAGGTAGACCTGCTTCAGCCGCCGCATGGCCGGGGGGGGTGGGA
>CAZKPI010000943.1:0-1890 GCA_964554555.1 uncultured bacterium | reverse complement strand
TTCTCGCGGCCGATCGGCTTGGGCCGGTAGAAGGCCTGGGCAGGCACCCCGTCGGGGAAGTAGTTCTCGCGCAGGAACCCGCCGGGGAAATCGTGCGGGTACCGGTATTCCTTTCCGTAGTCAAGGCTCTTCATCAGGCGGGTCGGAGCGTTGCGCAGGTGCAGAGGCACCCCGGGCTCCCCTCCGGCCCGCACCTGATCGATGACACGTTTTTCAGCCAGGTACAAGGCGTTGCTCTTGGGCGCCGCCGCCAGATAGACCGCCAGGTGGGCCAGGGCGAGGTGGGCCTCGGGAGGGCCGAGGTACTCGAAGGCCTGGGCGGCCGACATGGCCAGGGTCAGGGCGAAGGGGTCGGCCATGCCGATGTCCTCGCTGGCGAACCGGATCATCCGGCGCAGGATGAACCGCGGGTTCTCGCCCCCCTCCAGCATGCGGTAGAGCCAGTACAGGCCGGCGTCGGGGTCGGACCCACGCAACGATTTGTGCAGGGCGGAGATCAGGTTGTAGTGTTCCTCCCCGCCCTTGTCGTAGCGGAGGGCCTTGTTCTGGAACACCTCGCCGACCAGGGCCTGGTCGATGCGCGGGTGGTAGGGGTCGTGCTGTCGGGCCACCTCACAGCAGGTCTCGAGCACGTTGAGCGCGATGCGGGCGTCGCCCGCCGCCAGCGCGGCGATGCGGTCGAGGGCGGCGGGTTCCCAGGCCGGCCGCGGCTCCCGGGTGAGCTGGGGATCGCCGGCCGCGGCGTCGTCGAGCAGGGTGCGCACCGCTTCGGGGGTCAGCGGGTTCAGCACCAGCACCTGGCACCGCGACAGCAGGGCCGGGACGATCTCGAAGCTCGGATTCTCGGTGGTCGCCCCGATCAGGATCACCGTGCCCGACTCGATGTGGGGCAGGAGGGCGTCCTGCTGGCCCTTGTTGTAGCGGTGGATCTCGTCGATGAACAGGATGGTGTGGCGGCCGTGATGGGTGCGGGAGACCCGGGCCCGCTCGCAGGCGTCCTTCAGCTCCTTCACCCCCGAGGTCACCGCCGACAGCGGGATGAACTCGGCGTCGGCCAGCCGGGCGATGACCCGCGCCAGCGTCGTCTTGCCGCACCCCGGCGGCCCCCAGAAAATCATCGAGGAGCACTTTCCCGCCCCCAGCAGGGTGCGCAACGGTTTCCCCTCGCCCAGCAGGTGGTCCTGCCCGCGGATGCGGTCGAGCGACACCGGCCGCATGCGGTCGGCCAGCGGCTGGAAGACGGTCTGCCGCTCGTCGGGGGGGGCGGTGTCGAACAGGTCGGTCATCGGGGGAACGGGCCGCTCAGGCCGCGGCCGCCCGCGGGATGAGGACGTCCTGGAGCGGGGCCATGGCCGCCAGCGACAGGACGATGAACTCGTCGAGGGGGATCCCGATCGTCTCGCACTCCATGATCGCCTCGCGCGACACATTGCGGGCGAACGCCTTCTCCTTCATGCGCTTGCGCAGGGAGGAGGCCTTCACCGAGGCGATCTGCCGGTCGGGCAAAACCATCGCGCAGGCCATGACCAGGCCGGTGATGCTCTCGGCGGCCGCCAGGGCGTGGGACAGGCGGTCCTGCCGCACGGCGCCGGTCGCCTCGTTATGGGCCCGGATCGCCTCCAGGTAGGGTTCGGGCACCCCTTCCGCCCTCAGCCAGGCAACCGTCTCGAGCGTATGCCGGGCGGGCGTGTCGCGGGTCAGCTCGAAATCGAGGTCGTGCAGGAGGCCGAGGGCCTCCCAGTCGGCGACGGGTTCCCCGAACTTCGCCGCCAGGGCCTTCATGATCGCCCCGGTGGCCAGGGAGTGCTTGCGCAGGGCCTCGTTGGCCCCGAGGTGCTGGTGCAGAAGCTGGTGGGCTCTCTCGAGCGTGAGCATGGCTTGGTCCTTTCG
>CAZKPI010000942.1:0-1894 GCA_964554555.1 uncultured bacterium | reverse complement strand
CGCCGGCGGGCTGGCCCTCGCGCTCACCCGGCCCGCCCTCATCAGGATGGTTCGCCGCCACCTGGGTTTCCTGCCCGGCCTGTCGGGCCCGCCCCCCTGGCAGCCCCCCGACGGCTTCGCCCCGGCCCTCGATGTCACCCCCGTCCCCGGCCTGCGCCTGACGGCCGAAGCGGGCGCCCTCGACCGGCCCCGCACCTTCACGGCCGTCCGCCTCTCCGATGCCGAACTCGACGCCACCCGCCTTGCCTTGGGCCAGCGGCCCCTGGTGCCATTCGCCGGGTTCCGCCTCGACGGGGGGATGATGCCCGACGACCGGTTCCCGGGGGAGGTGACGGCCGCCATCGACCTGGCGAAACTGGGCGTGAACCCGAAGCTCTGGCCGGGCATGACCGTGGTGCAGATCCACGACGACGGGTCCTGCTGGGTTCTGCCCTGCGAACGCTCCGGCAACGAACTGCGGGCCACCCTGCGTCACAACTCCGCCCTGGTGACCACCCTGGTGACCAGCGGGCTCGCTGTCCTCGTCTACCACCTGCAGGACTCCTACAAGCGAACCGGGTGGGCGGACTGGCAGACCGAGCTGACCGACCGGTTCCTCTTCCACTGGCCGGCGACCATGACCGGCACCCCCACCCCGCAGATCAAGGCCGAAATGGCGACCATCCTGCAGATCGCCAAGGAACACGGGGTGACCGTCGGGCCGAAGGGGGGGGTGGAAGGAACCACCCGGCAGTTCGAGGAGTTCCACCTCGACCCCCGCATGGAGCCGTTCGACTGGTTCAACCGCTTCGGCAACCCGTCCTGGCGGCTGGCCAACCTGCATCCCCCGGAGGTTGGCGCGGGTGCGGCCGCCCTGGATGCCGCCTACGACTACCTGGTGGGCCACCGCAAGTTCCTGAAGCCGCCGGTGATCGATGTCTTCTTCCGCCGTACCCCGTGCGGCGGGGGCGGCAACCCGCGGCTGGGTGAGGCCGTCTCCGACCTCCTGAACATGGGATACATCGACCTGAATCTGGATTTCATCCCCGCCGTCCCGCACGACCCGCAGGGCGCGGTGACGACCGCTTCCCTGATCCTGGACAACCTCTATATCACCGCCCTGCACGAGTATTTCCACAAGGTACAGCGCATGTACTACCGCCGCCTGCCGGAACGCACCGCCCACCTCTGGTTCATGGAGGCCACCGCCCTGGTGCTGGAGGACGACGCCCGCGACTACTATCTCGGCCGCCACCCGGGTGGGCCGTCCAAACCGCTGGTGGCCAGCTACCAGGCGACCGACCCCCTGCCCCACCGCAAGGCCTTCCTCGATCCGCTCGACCTCAGGAAGGGCGATCAGAGCCAGCTGATCGACCACGGATACGGGGAATCACGGTTCCTGCTCAAGCTCCGTGACGAGACCGCCGTGACCTCCGGCGAAGACTTCCTGCCCAGCCTGTTCAAGACCTACAGCTGGTACAACACGCTCGAGGCCCTGAAAAAGCAGGTTCCCGGGACCAGCTCCCTGGGCACCGAATTCGCCGATTTCGCGACGCGGGTCACCCAGGAACTGATGGACTTCCGGCTGTTCGAGCTGAAGGGCCTCACCCTCCAGCAGCCGTCCATGGAGATCAAGCTGGAAAAGCGGCCCCTCTCGACCCAGATCTTCCAGATCCGGCTGGTCCCGCCCAAGGGCTCGGGGCCCCTGCCGACGGGCATCCCCTACCAGCTGATCCTCCGGGCCACCGACGAGTTCGCCGACCAGATCATGTGGCGCTGGACCGACCACGACAAGCGCCCGTTCCGCGGCCTCACCGGGACCCACCTTCGCCGGGGGGCGGTCTTCCCGACGACGGCCCAGAGCCAGTTCCCGGGTGGCTACCTGCAGGCCATCCAGTCGTTTGAGAAGGACACG
>CAZKPI010000941.1:0-1895 GCA_964554555.1 uncultured bacterium | reverse complement strand
CCCGACCCCGGCGGGGAGCAACCCGGGTTCGGGCTGTGCCGCCTCATCATCGGCGACCGGCCCTGGATCCTGGCCGACGCCTGCGGATCGGACGCGTTCCTGCGTTTCCTCGTCTCGTTGATGGTCCGGCAGGCGGCCGTCCGGTCGGGGCCGGCCATCTGGCAGGGCCGCGCCACCAGCGCCCTGACCGCTCGGCCAGGGAATGTTGAGGTCGACATCCGGCGGCCCGCCCTCGAACAGTCCAACACCTCGGTCATCGTCGATGGGGAGTGGATGCTCAAGGTCTTCCGGCGCCAGTCCGGCGGCATCAACCCGGAATGGGAGATCGGCCGGCAGGTGACGGCCGCGGGGGCCCCTCCCTTCCTCGTCGCGACGGGGGGCGCCGTCGAGGTTCGTCGGGGAGCGGCGGAGGCCGATACCCTCGCCATTCTCCAGCGGCTGGTCCCCAACGACGGGGATGCCTGGAGCTGGACCCTCGACCGCCTGCGCCGTGAGGTGGTGGCGGGCCCGCCGCGGGAGCCGCCGTTGCCCGGGTGGATGGAGTGGTTCACCACCCTGGGCCGGCGGACCGGCCAGTTGCACGCCCTTCTGGGGAGGCCCAGCCAGGATCCCGCCTTTTGCCCCCAGCCGGTCGAACGGAACGATCTGGAGCTTTGGGCAGGGGCCGGTGAACGGCAGATCGGGGAAGCCCTGGCCCGCCTGGAGCGGAAACTCACCGATCTTCCCGCCGGGGGGCAGGCCGCGGCCCGCCAGGTGCTCGCCGCCGCGCCCACTCTCCTGGCCCAGGCGCGGGCCCTTCCCGGCGTGGTCCGTGGCGGGTGGAAAACGCGCCATCACGGGGATTTCCATCTCGGGCAGGTCCTGGTTTGCGGGGCCGATGCGGTTCTCATCGATTTCGAGGGGGAACCTGGCCGTTCGCTCGCGGAGCGTCGGGCCCTCCATTCGCCGTTGCGGGACGTGGCGGGGATGGTGCGGTCCTTCGATTACGCGGCGGCGACCATTCTCGGGGAAACCCCTCCCCCGGGCCGGGCGCGCACGGCGGCCCGCCTGCGGACCTGGCAAAGTCGGGCGGTCGGCGGTTTTCTTCGTGGCTACGCGGACGGGTCCGGTCACGGCCCCCCGCCCGATCCCAACAGTGACCCCCTGCTCCGCTTCTTCCTCGTCGAAAAGGCCTGTTACGAGCTGGTCTACGAACTCGAGAACCGCCCCGCCTGGGTGACCATCCCCCTGCAGGGCCTGGCCGGCCTCGTTCCCCCGCCCGGCCCGGTCTCAGGAGCCCGGCCCTGACCGGCCGTCCGGTCTTCCGGCCCGGCCACCGTGAGATCCGGTCTTGCCAGGATTGACGCAGGGATTGCGGAAGAGCCGTCGGCCGCCTGCCCGGAATCCGGCGCCACGTCCCTGGGATTTTCCCAATGTTGGAAGGATGGATGGGCAAGCCACACCATTCCTTCCAGGTGGAGGATTCTCAATCCAGTTTGATCAAGCTGATCGAGCCGACAACATAGCCGGTGGTAACTCCATCCCACGAGGTCAACAGACCGCTCGGAGTTTTCAGCTTGATAATGTCGCCAGCAGACAAAGCCAGGATTGCTTGGCTGCCAGGTTTATCGAACTGCTTGTTGTATGTGGAGGCATCAGGAACGTCGTTGACACACAAGACCGTCTCCAGCCAGCTGTTTCCGACCTCGAATCTCCAATTGATAAAGTAGTGGCCAGTCGCATGGACAGCGATTTCCGCCGACCCAGGGATGTGGCTGATGTTTGTTGAAAGAATCCCGTTATCACTGAAGGGGACAAACCCATCCGCCTCGATGGGGTCCGTTCCCGTATGAAAGATATAGGCAAAATTGGTTGAGACCACCCCGGCGGGGCCTTGGGGGCCCGTTGCTCCATCC
>CAZKPI010000940.1:0-1896 GCA_964554555.1 uncultured bacterium | reverse complement strand
CTCCGGCCCGGCCACCCCGCAAGCCTGGTCCGGCCACCCCCTGAAACGGCCGTTCAAGCCGGTCGAGCGGTTCATCGACATCCGCGACCTGCTGGCCCACATCAGCCAGCAGGCCGGCCTCTCGTTGATGGTGGGTCACGGCGTCCGGGGCAACCTCGACGACGTGGCCGGCGACACCCTCGAGGCCGTCCTCGACCACGCCCTGCTCCCCCGCGACTTCGAATGGAGGCTGTTCGAGGACTGCCTGTACGTCGCCGAACGGGGCCAGCTCGACGATCTCTGGAAAGTGATGAACCAGCCGCTGAAGGCCAAGATCACCCGCGGCAAGCGGCTGAACGCCGAGTTCCGGAACATCGACCTGCCGATGATCTGCAGTATCCTGCGGAAATACTCGGGCATCGAAATCCGCACCACCGACAGCCTCACCGGCAACATGACCCTCCGGATCATCGACATGCCGTGGGAGCGCGTCCTGCTTGGCATCGTCTACCTCAATGGCCTGCGCATGATGGAGACCGACTTCTCGATCGTCATCTCGCCCTGACCGCGCCCGCCTCCCCGACCGGCCGGTCACGCGCCGGAAGAACCTGTCGCCCCGAGCCAGCCCTGCGGTGTCCTGCCCCGCCCCCGTGGAACCCTCAGGAATTCCCCGCTTCCTGCCGATACCTGCCGCCATGAAACGATTTGTCGTCTTCTGCCTGTTCCTGGCCGGTCTCGCGTCCCTGCTGTCCGGGTTCACCACCCCGCCCGAACCGCCGTCGCCCGACCTCCAGCAGTACCAGCGCCTGCCCCTCAGCGTGCGGCTCACCCGCCTCACCCAGGCGGGGATCCACCTGTTCGACCGGCGCCGGTATGAGGAGGCGATCCCCGTCTTCGAATCGATCTTCCAGCTCGACCCCAAGAACCTGGGGGCGATGTACTGGATCCGCAAATGCCAGGAAAAGCTTTTCCGGGAAAGGAACGAGCTGGCCAAGGCCGACCTCTTCCGCCGCTACGGCGCCCTGGGACCCCGCACATACAAGTATGACAACTGGCGCTGGGGCCCCGAGGTCGGCCATTTCGAGATCCGCACCTCGAAGCCCAAGCCCTACGTCCCGCCCGTCCGCAAGCGCCACCCCAAGGCCACCGACGAGCAGATCGCCAAGGCGAAGGAGGCGGCCGACGGCGGCGACCCGGCCCCGCTGTTCGAGCTGGCCATGCAGTACTGGTCGCGCGGGGAGAAGGGCCCCGCCCTCGACGCCTTCGAGGAGGCCGTCGAGAAGGACCCGGAAGTCGCCGGCAACGACGACGAAGGCATGCTGGCCCAGCTCAGCGACGAGATCGTCCCCCTCGCCTCGACCCCCGAGGCCACAGGCGGCCAGCTGTTGATGGCCGGCCGCGTGGCCCGCCTGCAGGGCGACATCCCGGGCATGATCCAGATGCTGGTGAAGGCGGTCACCCGCGACCCCGCGCTGTCTGACGCGGCCAAGAAGTATTTCGAGGCTTTGGTGATGACGGGGAAAACCGAGTTCCTGCAGAAGATCCCCGAGATCTACTCATTCCGCCAGGCCTACGCCTTCGAGCAGGACGAGGACCGGTTCTACCTGAAGACCACCCTGGCGCCGGCCACCGCCTTCCCGATGATGCCCATCGACCTCCTGTTCGACTGGACGGCCATCAAGGGAATCGACATCCTGGCCAGCGACGTGCTGTATGTCTTCATCGATCCCGCGATGAAGGACATGACGCGCCTGTGGGTGGTGACCCGCGAGAAGGGCGGCGATCACCCCACCTGGTTTGCCAAACTGCTGGTCCATCTCGACAAGGACAACCTGCCCTCCCTCGACCTGTCGAACGTCAACGCCTCGCCTGACCTTCCCGACAACTGGAGCGTGGTCTTCGGCCCGGACAAGGCCT
>CAZKPI010000939.1:996-1896 GCA_964554555.1 uncultured bacterium | reverse complement strand
CGGGCCCCCCCGGGCCATGGCCCCGACCGCCACCGCCGGGCCGCCCGGCAGGCGGCCCTGGATGGCATCGACCACCTCGGCGGCCGTCGCCAGAGAAGCGCGCGGGGCGGCCTGCCGGTCCTTGCGCAGGGCGCCTTCGGAGATGTGCACCAGGTCCGACAGGCCCATCAGGAAGGCCGCGTGGGACTCGAACCGCCGCTGAACGTTGCGGGTCAGGGTCCGGTCGATGAAGTCGACGACCCGGTCGATGTCTTCGGGAGTCAGGTGGGGGTGCCGGAGACGCAGAGCCTGCCGCAGGCGGGCTTCCCAGAGCTCCTGGATCCCGCCGCGCTTGCGCAGGGGTGATTCCCCTGCCAGCATCTCGTAGAAGGTGGTGCCCAGGAAGAACAGGTCGGCCTGGATGCCGGCGGCCTCGTCAGGCACGCGGTTCTCGGCGCCCACCAGCTTGAGCCGCGGGTGGGAGAAGGAAAGGACTTTGATCGCCCCGGACCGGGTCCGGAACAGGTTGGACGTCTTGATCGAGCGGCGCGCCACCTTCTGGTCGAAGGCATACTGCAGGACCGCGGTCACCTCCTGGATGGCGCGGGCGGCGTCCCTGAAGGAGACCGGCTCGGCCTGCATCCAGGTTTTGAGGTCCTGGCCCTCGATGAGCTCGGTCACCACGTAGGGGCGCTGGCCATGCATGCCGATGTCGAGGATGTGGACGATGGCCTGGTGGGTGAGGCTGGCGAACGCCTTCACCTCCTCGCAGAACATCTGGACCCGTTCGGGGACCAGGCACATCTCCTCGCGCAGAAGCTTCACCACCACTGTCGCCCCGGTCTCCCGTTCGAGGGCGGTGAAGATCTCGTACTGGTGGCTTTCGGAGAGGGCGTGGCGGATCTCGTAGGTGTCGTTGAT
>CAZKPI010000939.1:0-986 GCA_964554555.1 uncultured bacterium | reverse complement strand
CTGTTGCCTCCAGGCTGTTCCCGGGTGCTGCGGGCTGTTCATGGCACCGGCCGTTCCTCGATGGGAACGTCGTTGATGTAGATCTGGACCTTGCTGTTGATGAGCCTCGGCACGCTCACGCGGATCAGGTCGAGGGGCTTGTGGGTGCCGGAGTAGACCTGGGTGCGCCCTTGGGCAGAGACCTGGAAGAATTTGACCTCCTTGGGCATGAACCCGTCGGGCATGGTGAAAGAGATCTGCGTGGTCTCGGCTCCGGCGGCGGGGGAAGGGGTTTCCTCCTCCCCGGCAGGGGTGTCGGGGGAGATCTCGCCATCGTCGGCGATGAAGATCTGGGGGGCGGCAGGGGTGGCCGGGGCAGGCTTGGGCTCGTCCTTTGGCTTGCCCTCATCCTTGGGCTTGGGCTTGTCGGCGGGGGCGGCCGCCTGGGCCCCGACGGTGAACTCGAACCGCTCGAGGTCTCCGGCCTTGGCGGTGCCGGGTTCGTTGCCCGAGGACACCAGCAGATCGACAGCGGCGCCTTCCCCGACCGGTTCGAAGGGGGCGGGCACCGTGGAGATCACCGTCTGCGAAGCCCGGGTGGGGTCCCGGCGGGAGATGACCTTCCCAGGCCTGAGGCCCCAGGCGGTCAGGCTCGTCTGGGCATCGTTCAGGACCTTGCCGGTCAGGTTGGGCAGGGGCACCTGGCGGGGACCGGGGCCGAGGCTGATGAGCAGGTCGACCTTGCCCTGCACCCCCTGCGGCATGGACGGAAGGGGGGACTGGGTGACGACCCGGTCGCGATCGATCTTGCCCGAACGGATGTAGGTACGGTTCCCTTCGATCAGCTGGGCGTTGAGCAGGGCCAGGCTGGTTTCGCGCAGGTTGCGCTGGAACAGGTCGGGGACGTTGACCTGCTTACTGCCCAGGGAGATGGTGAGCAGAACCTTCTTGTTGGCCCGCACGCGGGTGCCTGCCTCGGGATACTGGGCGATGACGAAATCCTTGGG
>CAZKPI010000938.1:0-1897 GCA_964554555.1 uncultured bacterium | reverse complement strand
CCCGAACCGGACCTGACCAAACTCCCCGCCGAGGACCGGACCCGCGTCCTGGTCGCCCTCGACCGCGAGCGGCTGAAGAAGATCAGCCCGATCCTGGGCACCATCCTCAAGGTCTGCCCCGTCGAGGAGAAACTGCTCATCGTGCAGGGGTTCGCCCGCAGTGGGGAAAAGGCCGACGCCCCCAAACTGCAGGGGTTTCTGACCGACAGCGATCCGCGCCTGGTTGTGGCGGCCATCGAAGCCCTGCGCGACCTCGATCCCGACCTGCTGAGCCCCCATCTGCCCCGCCTGATCCTGCATTCATCCGACCAGGTGCGGGCCACCGCCATGCGGGTGTTCGCGCTGTTCGACAAGAAACAGGCGATCTCGCTGGTGGAGAAGATGCTGTTTTCCCTTCAGCCCAAACAACGGGCCCTGGCCATCTTCAGCACCGGCCAGGTCGACTTTCCCTCGGTGCGGGACTTGCTGCTGCGCGCCCTGACCAAGGAGCAGATCCCGGAAAACACCCGCCAGATCTGCACCATCCTGCGCGCCCACCTGGACGAGGAGCTGGTCATGGGCGTGGCCGGCGCCATCGCCGCCGGCCCCGAAGCCACCCGGGAAACGCTGGAGGCCTTCTTCGTCGAGGCGGTGGAAACTCTGCGCCGGGAGAACCGGACCCGGTTCCCCGGGGTCGAGGAATTCCGTCAGGAGGCCATCAAGCGCGTTGCCGCCGAAGAACAGCGGCAGAAGAGCGCCCAGCCGTCCTACGCCCTCAAGAACATCCAGAAAATGCGTCAGCAGAAGGCGGCCGAGGCCCCGAAGGTGGACGCCGGCCTGGTTCAGTTCACGGTGGCCGCTTTCGGGATCGGGGCGGTCCTGACCGCGCTGATCTGGTTCCTGTTCCTGGCCCCCGCCGCCCCGCCGCCCGACGACGGCTCCACCCCGGTGAAGCGGCCGGTTTCGACCCCGGCCGCCCAGGGTCAGCCCCCTCGCAACATCGAAGGGGTGGTGACGGAAGTCGGGGTCGGGGGCCAGATCGAGGTGAAAGGGGAAGGGCCGGAAGGCGAGCGGTATCTGATCGAGTGCCGGGATTCGGGGATCCCGATCCCGGCCAAGGGCAGTCGGTTCCGCGGGCAGGTCCGACCGACGGGCCAGGAGGGCAAGGTGATCCTGGCCGAACTGCTGGCCATCTACTGACCCCCGCCTGGCAACCCGGCCGGCGGCAGGCGGCAGACGGGGATCCGGCCAACCCGCCCATCAGCACGGATCCTTCCGGAGGCAAGGCATGGTTTCCCGGACCTGAGCCGGCCGGATCGGTTCCGGCTGTCCCGGGTAATCATCGGGAAGGGGCCGCCTCGCCGTTTGACTTCCCTTCGGGCCATCGGGTAGCATGGCCCCATGCCTCCCTTCACCTGCCAGGCCGACAGCCAGGGCACCGTCTGCATCGTCCGTTCCAACGGCTACCTCGACGAGCAGGGCGGACAGATGATCCGGGAAACCGTCGAGCAGTGGCTCCCCAAGGGGTTCCGTCATTTCGTGCTGAACTTCAAGGGGTCCCCGGTCATCAACTCGCAAGGCATCGCCCAGATCATCGAGCTGACCGAGATCGTGGTGGACGAGAGAAAGGGCGGGCTGGCCTACGTCGGGTTGAACGAACTGACCATGGGCGTGTTCAAAATGGTCGGCCTGTTGAAGATCGGCCGGGCTTTCCCTGACGAGGCGAGCGCCATCGAAGCCCTGACCACCCCGGCCTGAGACCGGCCGGTTCCACCGTTTCCTTTCCCGACCTGCCGAGACCCGGCCATGATTCTCCCCTGGACGCGGGCCTGGAACAGCCCTGATCCCTCACTGCTGGTGACCCCCCGTGGATTCGCCGGCCCGGCGCGGTTTTCCCCTGAGGGGGGAGCGGCCGGGA
>CAZKPI010000937.1:1645-1898 GCA_964554555.1 uncultured bacterium | reverse complement strand
GCACCAACCGCACCGCGGAATCCCTTGGTACCTGTTCCCGATCTGGCCGGTGACCTGGCTCTTTGAACGGCTTCAGGTCATCGTCGACCGGCTCTTGCAGGCGTTCATTCGTTGGGGGTACCGGCCGGTGTTGGAGTTGACGCTCCGTTGGCGTTACGCCACGCTGGGCCTGTTTTTGGCGTCGATGATCCTCGTCATCGGGTTGTTGCTGGGTGGGCGAGTCAAGGCCTCGTTCTTCCCGCGGTTCCCCGGG
>CAZKPI010000937.1:476-1633 GCA_964554555.1 uncultured bacterium | reverse complement strand
CATCGAGATGCCCACCGGCACCAGCGCCGAGGTGACCCGGTCTGTGCTGGAACGAATCCAACAGGTGGCCCGGCAACTCCGCGAAGAGTTGGACGGTCAGGGCCAGTCGCCTCCGGTGGTTAAGCACATCCTGGTCGCCCTCGGGGAGCATCCCGTGGGCCAAGCCCGCGACCCAGTGGGGCGCAGCGGAACGTCCGCCGGGGGCACGCATCTGGCCGAGGTGACCATGGAGTTTGAAAACCTGGAAGCCCGAGGGCTCAGTTCGGAAGTCATTGCCGACCGCTGGCGCAAACTGGTCGGCACGGTACCGGGCGTGCGGCGTCTGACGATCGACGCTTCCGAAGGGGACGACAACAAAGATATCCACCTCCGCTTGGCCAGCAAAAACCCCGACCATATCGAGGCGGCCGGGGAAGAACTCAAAGCGATTCTGCGCACGTTTCACGGGGTGTATGAGATCAACGACACGCTCGGTTCGCGCCGGCCGGAGATCACGTTGAAGATGAAGCCGGCCGGCGAGACCCTGGGGTTGCGCGGAGTGGACCTGGCCCGGCAGGTGCGCCAGGCATTCTATGGCGAAGAGGCCCAGCGGATTCAACGGGGGCGGGACGACATCCGCGTGATGGTCCGCTATCCCCGCGACCAGCGCCGCTCCTTGGCCGATCTCGACAATCTGCGGATTCGCACCGCGTCGGGCGATGAAGTGCCACTGGCCGAGGTGGCCCAAGTCCACTACGACCTGGGGCCGGCTACGATCCGCCGCAGCGACCGCCAACGCATGGTCGACGTAACGGCCCTGTTGGACCGCGCCGTGACACCCAATCCCGACGGAATCATGGCCAAGCTCCAAGAAGGCTTCTTCGCCGAGCTCCCCCAGCGGTATCCAGGAATGACTTGGGCACGCGAAGGGGGCATGAAGGATCAACAACGTGTGCTCCGGGAACTGGGCACGGGCTTTGTCGTGGCCCTGTTCGCCATGTACGCCCTGATGGCAATTCAGTTCAAGTCCTACATCCAGCCGGTGTTGATCGCCGTGGCGATTCCCTTCGGATTTGTCGGGGCAGTGGGGGGGCATGTGCTCCTCGGCGAGACGTTCAGCATCATCTCGTTCCTCGGACTGGTGGCGCTGGCCGGTGTAGCAGTCAACGACAGCATCG
>CAZKPI010000937.1:0-395 GCA_964554555.1 uncultured bacterium | reverse complement strand
TGCTCACCTCGTTGACCACCTTCTTGGGGCTGGTGCCACTGATGTCGGAGACGAGTCTCCAGGCCAAGTTCATCGTACCCATGGCCGTAACACTGGCCTTCGGGGTGGTGTTTGCCACTCTGATTACGCTTCTTCTGGTCCCTTCGCTCTATCTGATGATCGAGGACGTCCGCAACCTGCCCAAGCTCTTTCGGCGACGACGACGGCGACGACGACCGCAACCAGAAGCGGCCGACCGCCCAGGGGAAGCCTGCCAGGTGGCGGCGGAAGAGGTGGCGGCCTGAGGGAATCCGCCAATCTGTCGCGACCGCCCGGCGAGGGGGGGCAATGAAAATGCCAGCCCTGGTTGACGTTTTCCGGCCGGGTGCTATCGTAAAGGTTGACGCATTTTGCGC
>CAZKPI010000936.1:0-1913 GCA_964554555.1 uncultured bacterium | reverse complement strand
CTCCCATGGTAGCAGAACCGGGGCGGAAAGGGAACGGCCGCCGCGGGCCTGGGCCGCGTGGGCGGCGGCGGGGCTGTGGGGACTGCTGGTCTGGCTTTGGGTCCCCGTTCTGCGCGACTGGGCGCCGTTACCGTGGCCGGAGCGCCCTTTCCCCATGCCGCATGGCGAACGGTCGTATTTTCTCGTCCAGCCCGAGGGGATCGGGCCGGGCGAGCGGCTTCCCCTCGTCTTCGTCCTGCAGGGCTTCGACACGGTCGGCGGGGCGTCCCAGTCGACCAAGGACCTCTACCGGGCCTTCGCCGCCCGGGCGGCCGACCGCCGGTTCATCGCGGTCTTCCCGCGCGGCTGGCCGGGGGCCTTCCCGGAGGTGCCCGAGGTGCGGGCCTGGTATCCCGGGCACCTGCTGGAGAACCGGGCCTTCCTTGCCTCCCTGGCCGCCTCCCTGGCGGCCGCCCTGCCCGTCGATCCGCGGCGGGTCGTGCTGGCGGGTTTCTCCAACGGCGGGTATTTCGGGGGCATCGAGGCACTGACCAACCCCGACACTCCGTTCGCCGCCTTCTGGTTCGACGGCGGGGCCTGGCCGTACGGGCGGCACCCGGCGGCGCGGCGGCGGCCCATCTTCCTGAGCTGGGGTGAACAGGACCTGTACAACCGCCCCAACGCCGAGGCCTTCCGGGGATACCTCGCCGCCCACGGGTGGTCGGAAGGGGTCGACCTGCGGACGTTCCGGCACGGCGGCGCGCATGTCTTCGCCAAGGAGGCCCTCGAGGAGGCCCTGACCTTCCTGCTGGCGGACCGCGGCGGTGCGGGGCCTTCCGGGTCTGACCCGGCCGGGGCCGGGAAGGGAAGGGAGACCGGGCCGTGACTGGTGCAGGGGCGCGGGAGGAAGGGTTCCGACCCGCCTACCTGGCGGCGGCCGCCGCGGGTATCCTGCGGCAGAGGGTCGAGGAGGCGCGCCGGCGGCTGGCCTGCTGTGAGCTCTGCCCGCGCCGGTGCCGGGTCGACCGGCTGGCGGGGCGGACCGGGGTCTGCCGGACCGGTGAGCGGGCGGTGGTGGCGAGTTGCCGCGCCCATTTCGGCGAGGAGGCTCCCCTGGTGGGGCGGGGCGGCTCGGGGACCATCTTCTTCACCCATTGCAGTCTTGGCTGTCATTTCTGCCAGAACTGGGACATCAGCCACGACGGGGTCGGCCGGGACTGCCCGGACGAAGAGCTGGCGGCCATCATGCTGGCCCTGCAGGACCGCGGCTGTCACAATATCAACCTCGTCACCCCGACCCACGTGGTGCCGCAGATCCTGGGGGCCGTGGAGCTGGCGGCGGGCCGGGGTCCGCGTCTGCCCCTCGTCTACAACACCGGCGGCTACGACCTGGTCGAGACCCTGCGCCTGCTCGACGGCATCGTCGACATCTACCTCCCCGACCTCAAGTTCCTGGACCCCGCTGTCGCGGCCGTCTCCTGCCAGGCGCCCGACTACCCCGAGGCGGCACGGCAGGCGGTGCGCGAGATGCACCGGCAGGTGGGCGGCCTGGTCGTGGGGGCCGACGGTCTGGCCCGTCGGGGTCTGCTGGTGCGGCACCTGGTCCTGCCCGGCGGCCTGGCCGGCACCCGCGAGGTCATGCGGTTCCTGGCCCGCGAGATCTCCGGCGACACCTATGTGAACCTCATGTTCCAGTATCATCCGGCCGGGGAGGCCGGCGGCGATCCGGTGTGGGGCCGGCGCCCGACCATGGAGGAATTTGCGGCGGCCGTCCGGGAAACCGCCGAGGAAGGGATTTCCCGGCTGGACGAAGGGGCCGCCCGGCTGGTTTTCTGAGGTTGGACGGAGGTGGCCCCGGTGCGGGGCGCGAAACGGGCGCGGCGCGCGGCCGTTCCGGGCGGCTGAGGGGTCGGGCCGCTCGGGGCCCGCCTGGG
>CAZKPI010000935.1:231-1915 GCA_964554555.1 uncultured bacterium | reverse complement strand
CGCCAGGCGGGCCAGGTCGCCGGCCAGGGTGGTCAGCACGAATCCGGTCGGGAGCGGGTCGGGGCCCAGGGCCAGGGTGTCGAGGGCGACGACGGGCACGCCGGCCTCCCGCGCCAGGGTCTGCGCGGCCGGGCTGGCTTCCTGCGAATCGGTCAGGATGGCGACGGGGCGCTGTTCCCGGATGACCCGCATCAGGTCGATCATCTCCCGCGCCGAGAGGGCGGCGGTGTCGCCGGCGGCCAGGCGGCCGACGACGCGCAGGCGCAGGTCGCGGGCGATGTATTCGAGGGAATCGCGGGCGAGCAGGACCGGCACCCCATTCCAGCGCCGCGCGGCGTCCTCCCAGGCGGCCGTCTGGGAGGCGAGCCCGGCGAGGAGGCGGCCGGCGTTTTCCTCCAGGGCGGCCCGGTGTGCGGGAAACAGGGTGCTGAGGTGGTGACCGAGGGTCGTGGCGAGGTGGGACAGGCCGGCCGGGGTGGTGAAGACGTGGGCGTTGGGCGGGTTCCCGGCCTCGGCCAGCAGGGCGGGATACCCCTCGCCGGCCAGGACGACGGGCCGGGAGGCGGTCGCGGCCAGACGGTCGAGGAAGGGCTCGAACCCCAGGCCGAGGCAGAACAGGGCCCGGGCCTGGGAGAGTCTCTGCAGATCGGCGGGAGTCAGGGCATAGTGATGGGGACAGCCGAGGGACGCAGGCAGGAGGAGGTCGGCCTGGATGGGGGTTCCCGCGATGAGTTCCCTGGTCAGCGCGTGGATGGGGAAGACACTGCACAGGAGGCGTTCGGGCGGCGCGGGGTCGCCGGCCCGGGCCAGGGGGGCCGCGGCGAGGATCGCGACGACCGCCAGGAGAAGAACCCGGCGCGGCGCCGACCGGAGGGAAGGGGGGGCGGCGGTCACTGGGCGTTCCATCCCCGTTCGAAGGCCTTCAGGTTGAGATCGAGGAGCTTGGCGGGAATGCGCTCGCGCAGGCCGGCATCCCAGGTCTCGCGCTTGATGCCGGTCAGGCGGCGGGCCAGGACGCCCAGCAGAACGATGTTCACGCACTTGGGGTTGCCCAGCTCCCTGGCGATGTCGAGGGCGGGAACCACCTGGACCTGGGCGGGAAGCTTCTCGAGAAGGGTGAAGACGTCGGCGGGGTAGACCGCGGAGCCGGCCGAGACCGACATGGGCAGGATGCGCTGGCGGTTGACCAACACCAGGCCCCGGGGCTTGAGGAGTTCGGACCAGCGCAGGGCCTCGAGTTCCTCGAACGACAGCAGGATGTCGGCCTCCCCCTTCCGGATGAGGGGGGAGTGGATGGCCGGGCCGAACCGCACGTGGCTGACCACACTGCCGCCGCGCTGGGCCATGCCATGGACCTCGGATTTCTTGACGTCGAAGCCCCCGCGCATGGCGCACTCGGCCAGGAGATTGCTGGCCAGCAGGGTTCCCTGGCCGCCGACACCGCACAGCAGGATGTTGGTGATCATTGCTTGCCTCCCTTGTCCTGGGTGATGGCCCCGGGCCGGCAGACGCTGGCGCAGACGCCGCAATGGACGCACAGGGTCGCGTTGATGAGGGTCTTGCCGTCGGCGGGATCGCGCTCGATGGCCGGACAGCCGACCTTCCAGCATTGGCCGCATTTCACGCACTTGGCGCGGTTGAGCGACACGACGTGCTTCTCAGGCTTGTATCCCTTGAGCAGGAA
>CAZKPI010000935.1:0-221 GCA_964554555.1 uncultured bacterium | reverse complement strand
CGGGGGCGGCCAGGCATGCCTTGAGTTCGGCCTCGAGGGCTTTGAGATCGAACGGGTCGACCGCGCGCACCCGCTTCACGCCGGCGGCTTCACAGATCCTGACCAGGTCGAGGACCGGGGCGGGTTTCCCTTTCAGGGTGTAGCCGCTGGCCGGGTTCTGCTGGTGTCCGGTCATGGCGGTGATCGAGTTGTCGAGGACGATGGTGAGGTGGCGGCCCTGG
>CAZKPI010000934.1:0-1923 GCA_964554555.1 uncultured bacterium | reverse complement strand
GGCCGGGTCAGGCCGGGCCCCGCCCCGGCCGCTCTGTCCCGCCCCTCCTCCCGCCTGCGGGCCCGCCTGGTCGGCGGGGCGACGGGGATACTCTTCCCGTTCGGACCGCGCCTGTACGTGACCGCCGACCTCGACCGGCGGTTTCTGGCCGTCGGCACCGCCCCCCGCCCCGTCCCTGCGCGCGGCCCCCTGCCGCCCGGACTGGCCCTGATCCTGATCGTCGCCGTGGCCGGCGGCATCCTGTTCTGGCGTCCCGATGGCACGGGCCTGTCGATCCGGTGGCGGGTCGCCCTGCTGTTCGGATGCGCCGGACTGGCCAGCCTCGCCACCCTCTCCGGATTCGCCCGGCTGTTCCAGGAAACCCGGCAGGACCTCCTGGTCCGGGAGCGCCTCGCCCGGTCCCGCCTCATCCTGGAGAAGGTCGACCGGCAGTTCCGCCTCCTCAAAACCCGCATCGCCAGCCGGTATCTGGATGTGACCCGGCGGTTGTCCATCCCGCTCGCCGCCGGCGACCGGGCGGCCGCCGCCGCCGTGCTGGCCCCCCTGCAGGCTCTGCGCCAGTCCCTGACGCTGTATCTCGTCGCCCGCGACGGTACCGTCCTGCACCACGTGCAGTCCTCCCGGTCGCCGACGTTCCGGGAGTTCTGGGGAACCGACGCCGCAAAGTCGATCAGCCGGACCTCCCGGCTGTCGATGGACCTCTGCGAATCCCATCTGCGGGGGGAAGGGGGAAAGTTCCCCCCCGGCAACCACCCCGTCGTGGTCCAGGAGCTGGCCAAGCGCGGATTCCAGTTCCAGAACCAGTTCGGGCCCTACGACATCCTCCAGAAAACCTACGAGATGTTCTCGGGATACGTTTTCGATGCCGCCATGACCCCCCTGGCCATGCTCTGGGTCGTCCACGAACCCGGGGTCACCGCCCGCGCTTACCTCGACCGGTGCCGCCGCCGCTGGCGGGCCGACGACTCCCTTGACGACTTCCAATTCCGGATTCTGGCCCTTCCCGCCGGCGGCCGGGAAGCCCCCGCCTCCTCCCGGTCCCCGTTCCTCGCCCGCTCCCGCGATCTCGCCGAACTGCACGCCCGCATCACCCAACGGCATTCGGGCGCTTCCCGGCTTGGCACCTTCCGCGATCGGCCAGTTCTGCTGACCGGCATCCCCGCCCGCGAGATCGTCGGGTACAATCTCTTCCTGGTGACCCCCATGGCCCCCCTCCAGGCGGCCGCCCGCCGCTCGGGCCTCGCCTTCCTCGCCCTGGCGGGCCTGATCGCCCTCTACGGCATGGCCCTGGCGCGTCTGTTCGCCGGCATGATCCTGCGCCCGATCCAGGACCTGTCGATGGGCATCGGCGACCTCGCCCTGTCGCGGTTCGGCCGCCGGCTCGAGGTCCGCACCGCCGACGAGTTCGAGGTCATCGCCCACGGCCTCAATGAGATCCTGCAGGAGATGAAGGAGCGCTCCTTCGCCCGGGACATCCATGAACAGCTGTTCCCGGCCAGCGAGGTGCAGGGAACGGGCTGGACCTGCCGGGGCTGGACCCGCTCGGCCTCCGAGATCGGCGGGGAGATCTTCGATTACCAGCCCCTCGGGCCCGACCGCGCCGTGTTCTGGATCGCCCGGGTCCCCGGCCACGCCATCGGGTCGGCCCTCGTCCTCGCCATGACCAAGATGGCGCTCCGGCTGTTGTTTGACCTCGTGGGGCCTTCTCCGGCTGACGTCCTGCGCGTCCTGGCCGACCGGTTCGCCCGCCAGTCCGGGCCCCTGCGGGAAGTGGAGATCTTTTTGGGAACCTTCGAACCCGCCACCGGCACGCTCACCTGGGCCCGGCGCGGGGAATTTTTGATCGCGGGGGACGTGCCGGAACCGGGCCCGGAACCGGGCCCGGAGCCGGAACCCGGCGGCTCCGGCGCGGCTGACCCGGCC
>CAZKPI010000933.1:0-1925 GCA_964554555.1 uncultured bacterium | reverse complement strand
TCCCTTCTGCTAAGTCTGGGAAATCGCCCCCTCAGGAGCTGAACGATGCAACCACACGTTAAATTGAACGAAGGTCAGATCCCCCCCTACGTCCTGGTCTGCGGCGACCCCGCCCGGGCCGAACAGATCGCGAAACTCTGCCAGGATCCCAAGGAGCTGGCCTACAACCGCGAGTACCGCACCTTTGTCGGCACCTACGAGGGGGAGCGCGTCGCCATCACCTCCCACGGGGTTGGTTCAGCCGGCGCGGCCATCTGTTTCGAAGAACTGATCAAGGTGGGGGCCCGCGTTCTCATCCGCGTGGGAACCTGCGGCAGTCTGACCGACCGCCTCGGCCAGGGCGACCACATCGTGGCCTCGGCGGCGGTCCGGGAGGACGGCGTCAGCAGTCTGCTGATCCCCCTCGGATATCCGGCCGTGGCCGACCTGCAGGTCATCCAGGCCCTGGAAAAGGCCTGCCAGGCGGTGCAAGCCCCCTTCCAGCGCGGCATCATCCTGGCCTCCGACTGCTTCTACCCCGGACTTCTGCCCACTTCCCTTGAACTCTACAGCAAGGCCAACGTGCCCGGGGTCGAGATGGAATGCGCCACCCTGTTCGTCATCGCCTCCCTGCGCGGGGTCAAGGCCGGCGGCATCGCCACCGTTGACGGCAACCCCCTCAAATGGCAGGAGGGGAACTACGACCCCCACGGCGAAAAGGTGGCCAGGGGCAAGGAACGCATGCTGAAGATCGGCCTCGCCGCCGTGGCTGACCTCAGCCGCGCCAAGGCCTGACGGCCGCCCTCCGCCGGGGCCTGCGGGGCCTGCCGGCCGGCCGCCGGCCGGTCCGTCCCCGATGGCCCGGGGGCGCCTGCTGTCTGCCATGAACGATCCCAACCAGGCCCTGGCCGGCCGCCCGTTCCTGTTTCTTCTGCCCTACCCGAGCCTGTCGGGGCTTGAGCTGTTCGGCCTCCGTTTCGCCCGCGACCTGCTCGACCGCGGCCTGCCCGCCGCCGTGGCTTCCCCGCCCGGCGGTCTGATCGCCGCCCAATGCGCGGGCCGCGGCATTCCCTGGGTGCCGCTTCCCGTCCTCTGGCGCTGGGATCCGCGGGCGGTGGCCCGCCTTGCCGGCTTCCTGCGCGTCGGGAAGCCCCGCGCCGTCGTGGGTTTCCGCAGTCAGGCCATTTACCCCCTGCACGCCGCGCGCCTGCTGACCCGCTCGCATGTGCCCTTCCTGCTCTTCTACCGGCTCGGGGCCGGCAACCAGCCCCGGCGCGACCCCCTTCACCGCGTTCTGTTCCGCCACCTGGCGGCCGTGGTCCCCAACGCCGACCACGTCAAAAACAAGATCCTGCTCAAATGGGCCATTGACCCCGCCAAGGTCGTCTGCATCAAGAGCGGCATCGACATCCGCCGCTACCGCCCCGATCCGGAGCGCCGGGCGGCCTTCCGCCGCGGCCTGGGCCTGCCCGCCGACGCCTGTGTGGTGGGCAACACCGGTCGCATCCATCCGGAAAAGGGCTCCGAAATCCTGCTGGAGGCTTTGTTCGGACCCGGCGGCCCCGGCCGTGACCGCCCCGATCTGCACCTGGTCTACGTCGGCCGGGAACATGCCGCCGGCTACGGTGACCGCCTGCGGCGCCGGGCCGCCGACCTGGGAGCGGCCGGCCGGTTCCACCTGGCCCCCTTCCGCGACGACGTCGAGGCGGTCTATCCTGGCTTTGACCTGTTCGCCCTGGCCGTCACCGCGGTCGAGACCTACGCCTATGTCGCCCTCGAGTCCATGGCCTGCGGCGTGGTCCCCGTGGTTCCCCTCACCGGCGGCATGAAGGAGATGTTCACCCACGGCCGGGAAGGCTTCTTCTTCCGGCATCGCGATCCCGCCGACCTGCGGCGGGTGCTGGCCGCGGCCCTCGCCCTGCCCGCCCCCGCCCGCCAGGCGATGG
>CAZKPI010000932.1:1301-1926 GCA_964554555.1 uncultured bacterium | reverse complement strand
CCGGGGGCCGGCCCGCCGGCGGCCCCGACCTGAGCCCGGCCGGCCTGGAACCTTTGATCCGGCCGGAGGTGTGGCAGGAACAGGCCTCGGCGGCCGCGGCTCTCGGCGTGACGGCCGCGGGGTGGCCGGCCGACCCGTCCAAAATCGTATGGTGAGGGAGCAGACGATGACCGATTTTTTCCAGTGCAAGGAGTACGTGGTCCGGGAGAGTGTCGGGTTCACCAACCTGCACGAGTCATACGACATCTGGGACGCCGAGGAGAAGACCCTCCTGGCCAGGGCCTGCGAGGAAGCCGACCTGGCCCTCAAGATCCAGAAACTCTTTCTGGACAAGGCCTTCCTGCCTGTCCTGGTGAAGGTCCATGACGCGGCCGGCCGGCTCCTGCTCGAACTGGAACAGCCCCGGTCGCTGATCGTCTCGAGCCTGATCGCCCGGGACGCCCAGGGCAGGACCCTGGGCACCTTCCGGCAGAACCTGTTCTCCTACGGCGGGGCCCTGGAAGTGGCCGGCCCCGACGGCCTGCCCATCGGCACGATCAGCGGCGACTGGAAGTGCCGCCAGTACACGTTCGCCGAGGCGGGCGGCAAGGCCCTTGCCACCATCGACCATCTCTACGGCGGCCTG
>CAZKPI010000932.1:1056-1291 GCA_964554555.1 uncultured bacterium | reverse complement strand
CCGCGAACTGCTGACCACGGCCGATGACTACCGCGTCCGGCTCCTGGGCGACCAGTCGCTCGCCCCCCTTGTGCTGGCCGGTACTCTCGCCGTGGACCTGGTTTTCCACGAGGTCTGACCGGAACCCGGTTTCGCCGCGGCCCTTGCCTTCCCCGCCTCCATGCCCTTGTTCGGGGGGCTTGGGCAAGCGTTCACGGCGGTGAACATGCTTCCCGGGAAGCGGCGAACCGTTGCC
>CAZKPI010000932.1:0-1029 GCA_964554555.1 uncultured bacterium | reverse complement strand
GAACCTCTGAACCCGCCTCCCCTTCTCCCTTGGCTGGATCCGCGGATGCCGAGGGTTCGGGGTTCCAAAGCGACACCTGGAGGAACTCCCCGGCGGCCAACGGCAGGCGGGCCTGGGGAATCAGCAGGACGCCGGGCGGCGAAAGCGCCGGGATGCCCTCCCGGCATCGCTGGAGGACCAGGACTTCGGTCAGCGCCCGCCGGCGCCGGAGCTCCGCCAGGGCGGCGCGGGCCCGGATGGCGGTGGGAAACGTGGAAGCACTGATCCGGAAGGGGACGAACACCTCGGGGATGTCCGTGACCAGGAAGCGGACTCCGGCAGGGGGAAGACGGGCCAGGAACCGTTGGACGGCATCCAGTTCCATCGCCAGAGGGTTGTCCGCGCCAGGCCCGGTGCGCGTGGCCATCGGCCAGAAGAGGGGCAACTGCAGGACCAGGAGCGCCGCCACCAGTCGGGGTTCTCCCGCCAGCCAGGGCCGGAGGGCCTGCAGACAGACCACGGCCAAGGTCACCAGGCCGGGGAGGAAGACGATCCCCTGGACGGTCGTGACCGGGCCGGTCGGATCCCCGGCTCCCCCCGGGCGGGAGAACAGCACCAGAGCGGCTGACAGGTGCCAGACCACCGCCGCCCCGGTCAGACACCCCGGCCGACCCTGGCCGGCGGCTTCCCGCCACCGATGGAGCGTGACCACCCCGCCGAGGAGGCCGAGCAGAAACACGGGCGGAGCGACTCCCCACCACCCGCCTCCCCCTGCGAAGAAGCGGAGCATTTGTCGTCCCTGGGCCAGGACGGCGGCGGGATCGACCAGCCCCGGCCAGTTCTCCGGCTGGAGGAGGCCGGGAAATGACTCTCCGAGGAGGTGCCAGCCGGCCAGGACGCCCAGAGGGAACCAGAGCCCGCTCCATATCGGGAGTTTTGCGGCTTCGGCGCGGGGGAGGTGCCGCCAGGCCGCGATGGAGAGGAGCAGAGCGGGCAGGGCGTGGGGCCCTTCCGCCTGGGAAAGGACCAGGGCGGTCCAGATGAGAGCCT
>CAZKPI010000931.1:0-1934 GCA_964554555.1 uncultured bacterium | reverse complement strand
CTCACGGGTTCCCCGGCCCTGGCAGTTTCGGCCGTCCGTCCGGCCGGCGCGGCGGCCGGCGGGCCGCCCGCCCCGGGCCTGTCTTCCGGGCCGGGAACCGGGACCCTGGCTCTCCGGCGGCTGGCCGAAGAGATCGCCGTCCATCCTTCCCGGGAGCTGGAGATCCTCGTCCAGGCAGTGTTGGCCACTCCCGAACTGGTGGTCCAGCCCGGCTGGGAGGCCTTGTACCGACGGGCCGCCGAACCCCGGCCGCACCCGCGGGACGAGGTCCTGCGCCGGTTCCTGCGCTGGCGGTCGGGGGACCTCGCCGCCGAGGAGTTCTCTGCCTGGTTCCTGACGCTGTCTCTGCCCCTGGAATCCTGGCGCAAGGACCCCCTGCTGGCGGCTTTGGTCCCTCCCCTCGAGGAAGGCGGGGTCCATCCTCTCGCCCGGTTCTTCCGCCCCAAGGAGGAGGATCCCGAAGACTGGTCCAGCGCTCTGCCCGGCCCCGCCCGGGAGGCATTTCTCAACGGCCGGTACGAGGTGGCCTGGACCTTTTTGACCGACCTTCAGCAGTCTGACTCCCCCCAAGGGCATTACGTGGCGGCCAGGCTGGCCCTCGAATTGTGGCAGACCCAGGGCGAGGCGGAGGACTGGCTGGCCCGGGCCCGCCAGCATCTGCAGAAGGCCCTCGGCCCCCATCGCTGGCAGGAGGAAGCCTCCCTCCTGCTGGCCGAGGTGGAGGACCGCTGGACCCGGTTGCAGAGCCGATGATCCGCACCCTGCTCCTGCTCGCCCTGGTCAGCGTGGCGGCCTGCGGCGCGGTCTTCTGGTACGGCCTGGGCCGGCCGGCCCTGGTGCCCCAGCCGGCACCCCCGGCTTCCCCCCCCGTCACGGCGTCTGATTCCGGCAGGATGGCCGCGGCGGCCTCGGGAACCCCCGAGGCGGTGCCCCCCTCGCCCGCCGGGTCCCCTGCCCAGCCGGTTCCGGCCGGCGGCGGGCGGCGGCCCTCCGGCCTCTCCCCTTTCCTGAGGGCCATCCGGGGCGATCTCGAACGGTGGCCACTGCACCGCAGTCCCGACGTCTGGCTGTTGCGGGCCTGGGCCGGACGCCAGGCCTGGCCCAGGATTGCCGGCACCTTGCGGGGGGCCCTGGGCCGCCCCCAGCCTCACCATTTCCGCCACCTGTTGTCCGCCCTGTCCGCCTGGGTCGAACTCCGTACCTGGGCGGCCCAGGCCCCATCGGCCCTGAACGGCCAGATGATCCGCCGCCTGGAGGCCCAGGATCTGGTGGTTCCCGGCTCCTGGTCCGCCCGCCTGCTGGTGCCCGGCGCAGGCTGGTCGGCGGCGGGGGGGCGCCCAGCCGCCCCCCCACCTTCCGGCGCTGGAGAACCCGCCCCCGCTGGACTGTCGTCTTCCGCCCTGTTGGCCACCCTGACTGCCGAGTTGTCCCGGGTCCTGATCGATCCCTCGCTGTTGCCGGCCTGGATCGACCGGCGGGAGGCGGCGGGCCGGGACCGGTGCCGGATCCTGCTCACCCAGGCCAATGCCCGGTTGGCCCGCCCCGATCCCACCGAGACCTATGCGGCGGTCGATTTCGTCTACCAGAACCTGCGGCCGATCTCCCCGACTGGCCCCGCCCCCCGTCCCACCGATGACGACGACTGGGCGACACAGGTGGATCGCCACTGGGGAATTCCCTTCCTGCCCGTCTGCTCCGGGGAACGATTCCTGCTGTCGCGCGGCCGCTGGACCTGCCCCCAGCACGAACACGGGGCGGAAGGGGTGGTCGCTTCCGCCCCCGATCCCCTGGCCGAAGCCTGGGAGGAATTCCTGTTCTGCCACCCGGAACGTCGCCCCGAACCCTATCGCAGTGAGGCCCAGCCATGACCGTCCCTGATCGTCCGCGGACGGGGCATCCCGCCTGGGGAAAGCCGAAAGACCCGTCTCCCGCCC
>CAZKPI010000930.1:0-1939 GCA_964554555.1 uncultured bacterium | reverse complement strand
CTTCGGGCCCGCCAGCCGCTCTGACCGCTCTGACCGCTCTGACTGCCCTGGCCGCCCTGACCACACCGGGCGCGCCGGCCACCCTGGCCGCCCTGACCGCCCTGGCCGTTCCGGCCACACTGGCCACACTGGACACCAGGTCCGCCCTGGCCGCGCCGGCCGCCAGGGCCTTGCCGACGGCTCATGCCTCGAACTCCTCCTGGAACAGGGCCTCGTCAAAGGCCTTAACGCGGTCATGGGCCCCGCGGGCCCGGGTCACCTCGGCGGCGAGGGTGTCGAACCGCCGGTCGCGCTCCGCTTCGTCCGGGGAGGCCAGCCAGGCCTCGAGCAGAAGGTCCTCGAAATCGGCCTCCTCGCCCAGATGGCCGAGGATCATCCCCATCTCGCCCACCACGAGCTCGAACAGGTTGATCTTTTCCTCGAGGATGGCCAGCATCCGCTCCTCGAGCGAGCCGCGGAGGCAGAAGTTGAAGATGAAGACGTCGCGGGTCTGCCCGATGCGGTGCAGGCGGCCGATGCGCTGTTCGATGCGCATGGGGTTCCAGGGGAGATCGTAATTGATGATAGTGCGGCAGAACTGGAGGTTGCGGCCCTCACCGCCTGACTCGGTGGCCACGAGCACCGGCACCTGGTCGCGAAACTCTTCGACCGCGCGGTCCCGGTCCGGGCCGGACATCTCTCCGTGGAAGACCGCGTGGCCGATCCCGTGGCGGCCCAGGACCCCGGCGACGTGGTCCAGGGTGGCCCGGAACCGCGTGAAGACCAGGACCTTCTCCCCCGGTTTCTGCCGGATCAGGGAGACGAGCTGGTCGTCCTTGGCCGAATGGCGCAGTTCGCGGGCCGCCGCCAGGCAGGAATCGAGGGCCGCCCGGACGGCGGCGGCGGCCTCGGCCGCCAAGCGGGCCCCCACCGGCAGGTCACTGGCGGCGAACCGTTCGAGGGCCGGGCGAACCGCCATGGGCGAGGAACCCGCCTGCCCGAGCAGGGCGGCGCAGGACATCCGCAACCGCCCGTCGCCCGCGGCGAAGAGCGGGGAAAGGCCCTTCCCCAGGAAATGCAGGAGATCGCGCTCGCGCGGCAGGGGTTCGACCCGGATGGTCGAGGCAAAGCGGCGGGGCAGGCGCACGTCGGTGAAAGCGCGGGTGTTGCGGATCATCACCGTGCGCAGAAGGGCCCGCAGTTGGTCGCGGTCGAGGGGCTCGGTGGGCTTGTGCGGCTGGACGAAGCGGGCCCGGAACTCGGCGGGGGTGCCCAGGGTGCCGGGCTGGAGGAGGTTGATGAGATGGAACAGCTCCATGAGCTGGTTCTGCACGGGGGTGGCGGTCAGCAGGAGGAGGAACTTGCGGGGCAGGGCCTTGACCAGCTTGTGACTGCGCGAAGCGGCATTGCGCAGGTGGTGAGCTTCGTCCACGACCACCAGGTCCCAGGGTTGGGCGGTGCAGTGCCCGGCGTGCGGCTCCAGGCGGGCCAGCCCGAGCGAAGCCAGGATGAGAGGCCGCCCCCAGAACGCCCCGGGATCCTCGCGGGCGTCCGCCGCGGCGGTGGTGGCGAATTCCAGGCCGAACTTCTCGAGCATCTCCCCCTGCCACTGCGACACGAGGGCGGGCGGCACCAGGATCAGCACCCGGCGCGCCAGCCCGCGCAGGAGGTATTCCTTGATGACCAGCCCCGCCTCGATCGTCTTGCCCAGCCCGACCTCGTCGGCGAGGATGGCCCGTCCGCGGAACCTCGTCAGGATGCGGCGGGCCGTCTCGGCCTGGTGCCGGTGCGGAATCACGCCGACCAGCGCGTCGGTGCAGAGCAGTTCGTCGAACTCCCGCATCAGGTGAATCCGCTGGGCCGACCAGGCCACCCGGCTGGCCCGCAGGCCCTCTTCCCCCCAGCGTTCGGCGAGAGGCGGGCGGTCGCCGACGACCCCGACCGTCATGGGAATCTGCCG
>CAZKPI010000929.1:0-1941 GCA_964554555.1 uncultured bacterium | reverse complement strand
TCCCCCCCGTTGTTGCTGAACGACGAGACGAAGAACCGGTCATCGCCCTGGAGTCCGGCGAGCATCCCCCGGTCGAGCAGGGTCTGGAACTCCACCAGCAGGTTCGGCTGGGCGAACAGCCGTCCCAGCGTCGTCATGTCGCCCGAGGCCTGGGCCTCCAGGATGACCTGCCGCATGAGAAGCAAGCCGGTGTTCACCAGGTAGTCGCCGGTCTCCTGGCCGTCCGGAACGACCAGCAGGGGCCCTTCGGCGGGGATGGTCAGTCCCGCCGGGGCGGAACCGGAGACCGGCGGCGACGCCGGGACGGAAGGGGCCGCCAGCGCCCCTGCCTGGACGGGTGCGGGAAGGGTCGCCACCGCCGCCCCCCCGGCCGTCCGGGCGGTTTCCCCCCCGCCCTGGACGACTCCAAGTCCAGGGGCGGCCTTGGCACCGGCCGCTTCGGGACGAGCCACGGCGGCGGGAGCCACCTTGACCTGGGCCCCCACCGGGGGGATCACGAACAGGAGGGCCAAACCCGCCAGACCAGCGAGGGCAAACCAGGCCCGGAAACCGCGCATCACCATGTTCTGCCTCCCTTTTGTTTCGAGACTTCGGGGAAGGCGGGCCCCGCCCGCCCTCTCAACGGTTTCTCCTTGTCCTTCCCCTCACGGCGCCGCCCCGCTCCGCCGCCTCGGGCCGCGGGCCCGGGCGCCAGCACCACCCGGTGGCGGCCATCCTTCTTGGCCTGGTACAAGGCCCCGTCGGACGTGCGGTGGACTGCCCGATGGTGCCGGGAAATGGCGGAAACCGGAAGGATGACGCCGCCATCCGGGGTCCGCCCGACCATCAGGGAGATTTCCCGGTCGGGGAGCCGGGTCTCGCAGAGCAGAGGGCCGTCGGCCTTCCGGAATGACAGACGATTCACCACGGCCTGGCTCCGGGGACTGCCCCGCGGCCTCCCGGCAGGAAGGACGCCTGGCGGCAATGGACAGGCTTCATCGCCATGGCCGCCCTGGCCCGGGGCGGCGGGGAGAGCGGTGACCGGCCGGACTTCCGGGGCTTCCGGCTGGCGGCTGGCGGCTGGCGATGCCGTTGCGGGGTGACTGCTGTTCATGCGCCTTCGCCTGGGGCATGCGAGGCCGGACAGAGCGGCAGGATCCGCTGGAGGCGGCCGGCGAGGACCTCGAACCCGGCCGGCCGGGAGGCGGGGTCCTTGCTCAGACAGGAGGCCAGGAGGGTCTCCAGTTCTTCGGGGGCGTCGGGCCGCATCTCCCGCAGGGGGATCGGATCACGCCCGAAGATGACCGTGTAGGACTCGCCGGGGAAGGGGCGGCAGGTCGTGAGCAGTTCGTAGAGCGTGAAGCCGAAGGCATAGATCTCGGTGGCCACGGTGGCCGGTTCGCCCTGCATCCGTTCGGGAGCGAGATACCAGGGGGTCCCGACCACCATGCCGACCGTGGTCAAACTGCCCGTCCCCTCCAGGTGGGCCAGGCCGAAATCAATGATCCGGACCCGGCCAGTGGGCTCCAGGAGCATGTTCTCGGGCTTGATGTCCCGGTGGAGGATCCCCTTGCTGGCGGCGTGGTGCAGTCCCCCCGCCAGCTGGATGCCCAGCTCGAGCACCGGCCGCAGGGGGGGAAGCCCCGCCTCGGCGTGGGCCTGGATCAGTTTGCGCAGGTCTTCCCCCTCCAGATACTCGAAAGACAGATAGTAGGGCGGAGTGACCGACAGGTCGAACACCTTCGGGATGCTCGGATGGTCGAGAGAGGCCATGATGCGCGACTCGTTGAGGAACCGCTTGAGCTGTTCGGGGTGCTGGCTGGCGGCGTCCCCCTGGAACGTCTTGATCGCCACCCACCTCTGCAGGTTGTTGTCGAACGCCTTGTAGACGACCCCCATGCCGCCGCGGCCGATCTCGGTGACCTGCTGGTACCGGGCGGGAAGGCCGCTGCCCACAGCCTC
>CAZKPI010000928.1:0-1943 GCA_964554555.1 uncultured bacterium | reverse complement strand
TGACGGTGATCTCGACGTTCCAGGTGGTGGAGAGGCTCTGTTCCTCGGACTGCCAGGTGTACCCCTTGGGCTCGCGGTCGAGCTCCCGGCCCTTGCGGTATTTGTAGCCGGGCTCGGCGTAGCCGTAGCCGGGGAAATACTCGGCGAACTCCTGCGCGGAGAGGGGGGCTTTCAGCTCCTGGACCATGGCGACCTTGACGTACCCGACGGCGGGGTAGAAGGCCTGGCGGGAGACGGGATCGAAGGACTTGTAGATCTCGCTGACGACCTCGAGGACTTCGCGGTTGCGGTCTCCGAGACAGCCGACCAGCTGTTTGCCCAGATCAAGACTCTGCTTCTCGTAGATCTCGCAGGCTTTCAGATACTTGGTTTCGAGCTCGGGGGTCTGACCGAGGGTGAGCTGGTAGAACAGCTCGTTGACGGTCCAGAACTGGTTGACCATGCCGAACACCTGGGTCTGGAGCTTGAAATGCTTGTGCTCGGGGCCGTACCCATCGTACCCCCAGGCGGCGGACAGGACGAGACCAAAAGCCAATGCGAGGACCACGGATCGTTTGAACATTCTCTATACTCCTCCTCGAAGTTGAAAAACGGATCACTCTCAATATATCCAGACCCTCGGGAATGGGCAATGGATCAGGGAGTGACACTTACCCGGCCAGGAGAACCCGCACGGCAGGCCCGTCGCCGGACGCACCAGCCGAAAATGTTGCACGAGATATGCAGGCGGCCAAAACCGGCTTCCAAAGAGGGTTTCCGGGGATTGGCGCCTAGAGGATGGCCTCCCAATGGCACGACAGGAGGAGGACGATGCCGCCGAACTTCGATTTGGTCTTCTTCCGACGAATCTTGGCGGTCGGGGTGACCGACCGCAGGATCTTCTGCAGGCGCTGAAGGGAGCTCTTGAAGGCTCCGGTGTCGGTCTCGGGGTCGAACGGGGTCTTCCAGACCGCGTGGTACAGGGCGTCGATGTCGACCGGGTGCGGGAAGGCGATCAGCAGTTGGGTGACCACCCCGTGCGGGATCGACCCCGGCCGGAGGTACGCCGTGTGGTCGTGCCAGGCCAGGATGCCGGAAGGCCCGTCGAACACCAGGCGGTGGCGGGGGTACTTCGCCCGCCAGGCCTGGTAGTCATCGACGTGGATGGGCCGGGTGAGCCCGTTTTCCAGACAGAGGTAGAATTCGGCGGCCCGCAGGCGCCTCGCCTCGACGTGCTGGATGACGCCGGCCAGGGCACGGTGCCGGGCCAGCATGCCGGAAAGCATGGTCGTGGGGGTCTTGCGCAGATGATACTCGAGGAACTGTTGACAGCCGGGGGTTCCTCGCTCCTTCAGCTTGTCCGCGAACAGGGCCCAGAACGGCTCGTAGGCCTGCGAATCAAGGAAGATGCGGATCTGTTCGTCGATCTGGACGTGGGGAAACCGTTCAGGGAAGAACAGCGCGCCGAACAGGCGGATCTGGGAGACCTGGCTCCGCTGGGGAAAAGGGGCAAACGCTTTCTCGGCGTCGAGCAGGGTGTCGGCGGCCCGCGGATCGCCGCGCAGGGCCTGGCTGACGCCGATGCCGTGCAGACAGTCCCCGCTCTCGATGTCAGACCCGTTGGCCTTCCGGGAACTGGCCAGCATGGCGGCGTAGCGATGCTCGGCTTCCGCGAACTCGCCCTTGAACAGGGCGGTCATGGCCCGCACCCCGTTGATGACGAAGACGGCGCGCGGCTCGAGGGTGCGGCCGGCGAGATCGGGGATCTGGTCCCACCAGGCTTTGGCGGCGGCCGGGTTGCCCAGCAGTTCGCACACCCAGGCCAGCAGGGCGGCGGTCTCCAGCACGCCGCTCTCATGGCGCTGTTGGACCTTGTGATGGTGGCATTCCTTGAGCACCCGGAGGGCTTTCGAGAACTGCCCCATCTTGAGGAAGACCTTGCTGAGGGACAACTGGGCGATGGC
>CAZKPI010000927.1:0-1945 GCA_964554555.1 uncultured bacterium | reverse complement strand
TGGCCACCGCCCAGGCCGCCCCCCCCCTCGAGGAGGCACCGCCCGTCCCCACCCCCCTACAGCAGTTGGCTGACCTGCGCGCCCGGCTGGCCGAGGCCAAGGATCCCGACGAACGGTATTCCCTGGTCCTCGCCATCAAGGACCTGCGTCTGCCCGAAGCCAACCCCGATTTCATCCGGTTCCTCGCGGATGAAGTGAAGGACATCCGCGAGATCGCCGCCGAGTATCTCGGCGAGGTGAAGTGCCTCGACGCGGTGCGCCCCCTCATCCAGTGCCTGGCCGCTCCTGACGCCTCCCTCAAGTTCATCGCCGCCCGTTCCCTCGGCAACCTCGGCTCCGATGACGCGGTCGCCCCCCTCGTGAAGCTCCTCGAGGAGGACAACGACGATCTGCGGTACGTCGCCCTCGAGTCCCTCGGCAAGATCGGGGCGGTCACCGCCCTGCGCGCCGTCTCGGCCTTCCTCAAGAGCCGCAACCACGACCTGCGCTACATCGCCTGCGAAGCGATCGGCAACATCCGCGACCCCCAATCGGTGAGCCTGGTCCTGCCGATGCTGAAGGACATGGACTTCGAGGTCCGCCTCAAGGCCATCGAGGCCCTCGGCAAGATCGGGTCGACCAGTGCCTGCGACCAGCTCCTGGTCGTTCTCGGCGAGGACAACGAACGCATCCGGCTGGCCACCATCCAGGCCCTCGGCCAGATCAGGAACAGCAACGCCGTGGACAGCCTGATCGACGTCTTCCAGGTCAGCACCCCGCAGATCAAGGAGAAGATCGTCTGGGCCCTCGGCGAGATCGGCAGTGACAAGGCCGTCGACCCCCTCCTCAACCTGTCGCAGGGCTTCAACGCCCGCCTGACCATGCTCGCCCTCGAGGCGTTCTCCAAGATCCGGTCGGCCAAGGCCAGCAAGTGGGTGCTCTCAGTGCTCGACCGCAACGACCAGGCCTTGCGGCACAAAGCGATCGAGGCCCTGGGCGAGATCGGCGAAAAGGCCACCGCCGGCAACCTGATCCCCTTCCTCGAGGCACCCGAACCGGAGGTGAAGATCTCGGCCGCCAAGGCCATCGGCAAGATCGGCAACCCCCTCGCGATCGACCCGCTCGTCAACAAGCTGACCGATTCGGAGCGCGATGTCCGTCTGCATGCCATCGAGGCCCTGGGCCTGATCAAGGGGGCCAAGGCGATCACCCCGCTGGTCAAATCCCTGTCGGAGCAGGACGACCAGATCGTGGCCAAGGCGGAATGGGCCCTCTGCGAGCTCCAGGAAACCGCCGTCGAACCCCTGACCCGCGCGCTGTTCACCGAGCCCCCCGGGGTGGTCCCCTCGCTGGTCCGGGTCCTCGGCCGCATCGGCAGTATCCGCGCCATCTTCCCCCTGCTGAAGGTGCTCGAAACGGCCGACCCGTCCCTGCGCCGGTCGGTCGCCGACAGTCTCCTGGCCATCGACAAGCACCTCACCGAGGACAACCCGATCTCGGTCATCCTCAAGGAGGGCTACGCCTGGTCGCAGTATTCCATCGCCCAGGCCCTGGCCCAGATGGACGACGAGCGCGCCTTCGGCCTGCTGATCAAGATCGCCCGCGACACCCTCACCGACAAGGACCTGAAGAAGCTCGCGGGCATCCCCGACAAGCGCATCCTCGAGTGCAGTACCCAGATCCTCCAGCTGATCAAGCTGAACGTCGCCCGCCTGTTCGCCAAGGTCGGCAATGACAAGGCCATCCCCGTCATCATGGGCTTCTTCGCCGAAGGCGACCCCGCCGCCCGCCAGTGGTGCGTGGAGGCCCTCGGCGGCATCCAGACCGACGGGGCCCTCGACGCCCTCATCGACATCCTGAAAAAGCCCGAGTTCCAGATCCCGCTCGATCTGCTGGCCAAGCAGTTGATCGCCAGCAAGAGCCGCAAACTGGTCGAGAAGCTGATCCTGTCGGCGTCCCATCCCGC
>CAZKPI010000926.1:0-1947 GCA_964554555.1 uncultured bacterium | reverse complement strand
CGGGGCGGCCGGGGCCGCGACCTGGAAGCGGTCGACGACCCGTTTTCCCTCGATGGCGGCCTGGAAGGGATCGACGCCGACCCGCCCGGTTCCATCATCGATCTGGAACGGCACCCGGTCGGTGAACTCCTCGAGGTTCCGGTGGAAGGTCCGGATCTCGCGGTCGGGCCGGCCGGTCCGGCGGTTCTCCCGGACCGTGGTCTCCTCAACCCGCTCGCGGACCTGGCTCAAAAAGAAGACGCAGGCCTGCCGGCTCTGGGCGGCCGTGATGGGGGAATCACAGACGATCCGGCCGCGGATTTCGAGGATGGTGCCGTCCGGCGGCGGCTGTTCGGCCAGCTCGCGGGCGGACCAGCGGCGGAGTTCCTGGTAGCGCTGGACGCGGGTGCGCTGGACGGCGGAAAAATACAGCAAAAGGACGCCGAGCAGGAACGCGGCGCCGCCGGCCACCAGATGGAAGACCACTGCCGGGGCCTGCCGGGGTCAGCCGTCCCGGGTGATGGCGTCGATCAGCTCCTGCAGGACGGCGGGGGCCTTGTCGTGGTCGATCTGGCAGGTGCCGGCATTCTGGTGGCCGCCGCCGCCGTATTTGAGCATCAGGACTCCGATATTGGTCTGCGAGGTGCGGTTGACGATCGATTTGCCTGTGGCAAAGACGGTGTTCTGGTTGCGGAAGCCCTGGAGGATGTGGATCGAGATGTTGGTCTCGGGATACAGGGCATAGAGCATGAACCGGTTGGTGGGCCAGATCGGGTCTTCCTTGCGCAGGTCGAGGACGACGAGGTTCTTGTGGACGGTCGAACAGCGTTTGATCTGTTCCTTCGCCTTCTCCTCGTGTTCGAAGTAGAGGTCGACCCGTTCCTTGACGTCAGGCAATTGGAGGATCTGGCGGATGTTCATGGTCTTACAGCAGTCGATGAGGTCCATCATCAGCTGGTAGTTCGAGATGCGGAAATGGCGGAACCGCCCCAGACCGGTGCGGGGGTCCATGAGGTAGTTCAGCAGGACCCAGTCCTTGGGGTGGAGGATCTCCTCGATGGAAAAGCGCGCGGCGTCGGCCTTGTCGACGGCGATCATCATTTCGGCGGAAATTCCGGGGAAGCGGGAGGGACCGCCGTAATGGTTGTAGACGACCCGGGCGGCCGACATCGCCTCGGGGTCGATGATGTGGTTGGGCTTGCGGTCGACGTTGCGCAGGGTCTCGCTGAGGTGGTGGTCGAAGGCCAGATGGGCCGAGGGAACGTAGGGCAGGTTGGTGGTGATGTCGGCGTCGGAGATCTCGATCTTGCCGTCCTGCATGTCTTTGGGATGGACGAACTTGATCTCGTCGATCATTCCGAGTTCCTTGAACAGCACGCCGCACACCAGGCCGTCGAAATCACTGCGGGTCACCAGCCGGAACTTTCCGTTTTCCTTGGGCATGTCCACACCTCGCGGGAGAATTGGGTCAACAGGGGCAACCGGGAATCACAGTATCACGAAACCCCGGCGGGGGGAAACCGCCGGCAACCACACCGGGGCGGGCGATGAAGACAGACGGGTGCCCTCCCCCGGGATGCCTGCCAGCGCCCATGCCTCCGCCGCGGCGGGCGGGAAGGCAGGGGAAACGGGCCCGGGGGCCCCGTCAGGAGCGTTTCTGGACATGCTCGGGAGGCTTGTCGGCCAGGATGAGCTTCATGATCCACAGCAGGCAGTCAAGGGTGAGGATGAACCCTTTGCGCACCCCGAGGCGCAGGCCGCCCCGCCGGGACACGGTGATGGTCATCGGCCCGAGGGGGGAGTCGACGATGCCGGCCACGTTGTCGATGCCATGGTTGCGGGGGTCGATGACGTTGTACTCGGTGTAGCTCTCGATGTGGCCGGTCAGGCGGGCGCGGCGGATCTCGCGATCCTTGGGGTTGGTGAGGACGATCGACTTGAGCTGGCTGAGCCGGTCATGGAACTGGC
>CAZKPI010000925.1:505-1947 GCA_964554555.1 uncultured bacterium | reverse complement strand
GGCCGCCCCCGCCGTCCCGACCGTCCCCGTCGTCCGCCCGCCGTCCCGTGCGGCGCCGGCCCCCACAGGCGCCCAGCCCTACCTCGCCCCGTCCGGCACCGGGCCCGGCTACGGCCAGCCGCCGGCCGTGCGGCGATCGCTGTATGCCCCCACCGGCCCCGAGCCAATGGTCATCATCCCGACCGCCCCGGGCATCCCGCCCAGCGTTCCCGCCGACGGCATCCTCCCCGAGGCGGCCGCCAACCTGCGCCGGTTCACCCGTGCCGTCACCGCGTTCCGCGACCTTCCCCTCACCCCGCAGAACGCCGCCCTGCTCCGCCGCATCCTCACCATCGCCCCGCTCGCGTGCAAACTGATCGGCCTCGTGCCGTATCCCCTGCCGCACTGGTTCCAGGCGGCCTCCACCGAGACCGTGCTCCGCGACCGGTCGTTCTCCGCCTACGAGTACCGTCACTTCGGCCAGTTCCAGACCCGCCTCGACGGCTGGATCAAGCCGGTCAGCACCAACCTCCATATCGACCTGCGGTTCGACGGGCGCGGCCGCCGGAGCCTCGGCATCAAAGGCGCCATCTCCCTCGACGGCCCGCTGTCGGGAACCCTGCACCTGTCCGGCACCGACCGGGTCGGCCGGCCCTGGACCATCCAGATCGTGATGGCCGGTCTCCTGCTCAACGACGACGGCTACCCGTCGGGCGGCTCTCTGCAGATCTCGGGGAACGATCCCCTCCAGCATCAGTATACCCGGGCCGTCACCTTCCCCCTGCCGGTGCTGGTCCCTCCCGAAAAGCCGCGTGACCGGCGGAGCCGCCGGTCACGTCAGGGGGCACAGTAAACGGGTCGGGGCCGATCGCAGGTCCGCAACGAGGCAGACGCCGGCGCCTGGCGGGGGCGGCGCCCCGGAACGGGGAGGCCGCCCCCGCGCCGCGCTAAATGACGTCCCGCATGTGTCGCTTCCCCTCTCGCAAGATGACCGGGCCCGGCCCGGCGGTTCCTCTCGGCAGTGCTACTTCTTCGTCATCCACAGGCCGTGCAGGTTGCAGTATTCCCGCACGCTGAAGGCGGCCGGCTTGATGGGGAACAGGGCCTCGGGCTTCTCACCCGGCTTGAGATAGTGGGTGTAGCTCTTCTCGCCGGCGATCAGCTGGATCCACTCGATGTAGTGCTTCTCCTCCATCGGATGGGTGACACTGCCGACCTTGACCAGCAGGCCGCTGGCGGTCTCCTCGACCACGGGCACGTGCTTCTCCTTGGCCGCGTCAACGGTGTTCTCGACCTGCAGGGCCATGTTCTCGCCACAGCAGACGGGAATGGCCGCGCCGCCGTGGACGACCTCGACGATGTTGCCGCAGTGCTTGCACCGGTAGATTTCATGCAGTTTGGGCATGGGTTCCTCCTCAGGGGGAATTTTCTGGCCTGGGCATTATACGAAGGGCCCGGCAGGG
>CAZKPI010000925.1:0-481 GCA_964554555.1 uncultured bacterium | reverse complement strand
CGACGGTCCGAAACGCCGGAGGCCCGCTTCATCCCCCCCGGGCCGGATACGGGGCCCGTTCCTTACACGCCAGCGGGGAGTCGCGGGAAGCGGGCACCAGGGCATCCGCCTTCTTCATCGCCGTTCCCGCACCAACGGGGCGGTTTGACAAGAATCGGAGGCGGGACTAGACTGGGGCCATGATGAAAACAAACCGGTCCCCTCTCCTCCCGGTCCTCGGCCTGACCGCCCTCCTGTGGACGGGAAACCCCGCTCCGGCCCACGCCCAGCAGGTCATCCAGCTGAAGGACCAGACGGTCATCCGCGGCCAGGTGCTCGAGATGACGAACAACACCTACCGCATCAAGACCCCCTCGCTGGGGGAAGTGAAGATCCCCGCCGACCAGGTGCTGGCCATCGTCAACGAGTCGGTCGCCCCGCCCGCCGGGGCCCCTGTCCCCGCCGCCCCCCGGGCCCCCGCCATTCGCGAAGGTCACCGCCC
>CAZKPI010000924.1:0-1950 GCA_964554555.1 uncultured bacterium | reverse complement strand
TTCCTCCCCCGCCGCGCGGCGGCCCTGCCAGGCGGCGCGCCGCCCTTCCCCCGGCCCGCGGATCAGCCTGGCCCGCGCCCTCTCGAAGCTCGGGTTTTGCTCCCGCCGCCAGGCCGCCGAGGTCATCGCCGGCCGGACGGTGACCGTCAACGGCGTCCGGTCACGCGACCCGAACCACCGCATCGACCTCGACCGGGACCGGCTCGCCGTCGACGGCGCTCCCCTCCGTCGCCCCGCGTTCGTCTATCTGATGGTGAACAAGCCCCGGGGGCTGGTCACCACCCGGTCTGACGAGAAGGGCCGGGAGACGGTGTATTCCTGTCTGGACGACCCCGCCCTGCCCTGGGTGGCCCCGGTCGGCCGGCTCGACCGCGCCAGCGAAGGCCTCCTGCTGTTCACCAACGACACCGGGTGGGCGGCGCGCCTGCTCGATCCGGCCGCCCATGTCGACAAGACCTATCACGTCCAGATCGACCGCCTGGCCGACGACGCCCTTCTGCAGAGCCTGCGGGCGGGGGTCCGCGCCGGGGCCGGCGGCGAGGAGCTGGCCGTCAAGCGGGTGTCTGTTTTGCGGACCGGGGTTCGCCACTGCTGGCTGGAGATCGTCCTCGACGAGGGAAAAAACCGCCACATCCGCCGCCTGCTCGAAGCCCTCGGCATCGCCGTCCTGCGCCTGGTCCGCGTGGCCATCGGCGGCCTCGTTCTTGGCGATCTTCCCAAGGGCGCCTGCCGCCGCCTCACCCCCGCCGAACGGAAACTGTTGACCCCATCCCACCAAGGAGCATCCCCATGAAGATCGTTGCGTTCAATGGCAGTCCCCGCAAAACAGCCGCCTGTGCCACTTTGCTGGAGTCCCTCTGCGCCGGGGCCCGGGCGAAGGGGCATGCCGCCCGGGTCTTCCACCTGATCGATCACGAGGTCAAACCCTGCATTGCCTGCTACGCCTGCATGGGGCACAAGGCCGAGATCTGCAGTCAGAATGACGATTTCATCGGCATGGCCAGGGAGATCATGGCGGCTGATGTGGTCGTGATGGCCTCGCCCGTCTACATGGGGCAGGTCACCGGCCTGTTCAAGACCTTCTTCGACCGCTGGCTCACCTTCGCCGAGGCCGACTTCTCGATCCGGCACGTCGCGGGCAAGCGGTTCGTCACCATCGTCACCTCCGGGGCCCCCGCCCAGCAGTTCAAGGAGGTCACGGACTATCTGAAACACTGGATCGGCGACTTCTTCAAGCTCAGGCACGCGGGAAGCCTCGTCGCCGGCGATCTCCACGAGCCGGGCGACATCCGCGAGCGGCACGAACTCCTGCGCGAGGCCGAGGCCCTCGGCCGCTCGCTGTAGCAAAGACCTCCCGGGCTCCCCGCCCTTCCCTGCTCCGACCTCCCGCCGCTGGCCGGCTGGGCAGGGCCGCTTTGTCCTGTCCGGTTTCCGTTGAAACCGGCCTTTTTCCTGCCACCCCGCCAGGGCCGATGGCCCTGGACCCTTTCTTCCGGCGAGGGGAACGCTGACGCGTTCCCCTCGCGGAAGCTCCGCTTCGCGGTCCGTTGGCCGTAGAACGGACCATGGAAAAAACGAAGCACCCGTTCATTTTCTTGAAAAGAGAAGAAAAGCGGCGAAAACAAGCCGAAACGACATGAAAAGCCGCCGCCATCTGATTCATCGACCGGCCAGGGAAGGACGATGAAAAAGGTAGGAGTCAGGGAAACAGGATAGCCCCCCGTCTGGCCCGAAATCAAAGGAGGCAAGGTTCCATGCTCAGCGTCAAGAGGAAAGACCCGAACAAGCGGTTGGAGGGATGGATCTTCTGGGACTGGGAGATCGAGGCTCCGGCGCGAAAGGGAAGTCGGCCGACCCTCCACATGGGACGCTAGGGCGCACGGATTCTCCGGTTGGGGGCAGGCGGCCCCGGGTCTCATAAGAGCATCAGCAGACCAGGGCCCGGGGCCG
>CAZKPI010000923.1:245-1960 GCA_964554555.1 uncultured bacterium | reverse complement strand
GCAGATGGCGCCGCAGGAGGCGGGCCAGGGAAGCGACGCCCCGCGGGGTGTAGGTGAAGTCCCATGCCAGTTCGAGCCGGCGGAGGGCCATGCCGAGGGCGGCCATCGGCTGGACAGCGGTGGCCATCTTGCGAGCGGCCCGCTGGAGGGCGATTTCCGCCTCCTCGCGGTCCTGGCGCTCGCGGGACTCGCGCTTTTCCCGCGCAAAACCCAGGCCCAGCAGGACGGGAAGGAAGACCAGCAGGGCGAGACCGGCCACCGGCCGCCGGGGGCGCCAGGGGCGCCCGGAACGGGTATCGGAGGTTTTCTGCCGCCCGCCGCGGTCGCCGGAGGAGGAGGCCGGCCCCAGGCCGGCCGGGACCCCGTCGGAGGCGGCCGGGACGGGACCGGGAAGGGGCGGGTCAGGCGGCGGCGTCGGTCTCTCCACGACTGCCAGTCTATCACACCGGGGGGCGGCCACTTTCGGGCTAAGGTGCCGGGCCCGGCGGCCCGATACAAGGGAAAAGGGCATCCCCATCCGTGCGTGGGGCGGGGAAGAAGGAGGCAGTATGAACGCATATTTCGTCGGCATCGGCGGCGTGGGCATGAGCGGCATCGCCAAGATCCTGCACACGGCCGGAGGCATCGTCGCCGGGTCCGACCGGAATCTCGAAGGGGAATACTGCAAGCGTCTGCTGGCGCTGGGCATCCGGATCCATCCGCAGGACGGCACCGGCCTCGAGGCCTTCCTGCGCGAGCGGCAGTTGGCCCCCGCCGACGTGGTGGTGGTCAAGTCGACCGCCGTCGAGGACCAGGTGCCCGACATCGTGGCCGCCCGCCGTCTGGGCCTGCGCGAGATCATGCGTTCCGACCTGTTGGCCTCCCTCTTCAACGCCCGGCTGGGCATTGCCATCGCCGGCACGGCCGGCAAGACGACCACCTCGGGCCTGGCGGCCTGGCTGTTGAAGTTCGCGGGCCTGGAACCGACCTGCGCCATCGGCGGGGTGATCTCGGGCCTCGACACCAACGCCTTCCGCGGACCGGGGCCGCACTTCGTGATCGAGGCCGACGAGTCGGACGGCTCGATCGTCAAATACCGCCCCTACGTCGCCCTGCTCACCAACATCTCGCGCGACCACAAACCTCTCGAGGAGCTTCTTTCCCTGTTCTCGACCTACCTCAACCAGACCGACCCGAAAGGCATGAAGGTCGTCCACGGCGACGACCCGCACATCGCCGCCCTCCTGCCTTCCCTGCCCGGACCCGTTATGACCTACGGGCTGGGCGCGGCCTGTGACGTGCATCCCGACCACCTGGTGATCGCCCCCGACCATTCGGCCTTCACGGTGCGCGGGGTGCCGTTCGAGCTGGGCCTGCCCGGCCAGCACAACGTGCTCAACGCCCTCGGCGTGGTGGCGATCGGCCTGTTCCTGGGCATCCCGCTGGAAGAGACGGCCGCGGCCCTGCGGGCCTTCCCCGGCATGAAGCGGCGGTTCGAGAAGGTGGGCACGGCGCAGGGGGTCACCATCATCGACGACTTCGCGCACAACCCCGCCGAGATCGAGGCGGCCATCACCACAGCCCGGCGCACCTCGAGCCGGCGGTTCATCGTCTACCAGCCGCACGGGTTCGGGCCCACCCGGTTCACACGGGACGATCTGGTGCGGGTGTTCCGGTCACTGCGGCCCGACGAGTTCCTGTTCCTCGACGACATCTACTACGGCGGCGGCACCGTG
>CAZKPI010000923.1:0-219 GCA_964554555.1 uncultured bacterium | reverse complement strand
ACGAGGTGCGGCCCGGGTTCCCCAACGTCTACTACTATGGCGACCGGCGCCGCATCGTCACCGACATCGTCACCCAGGCCCGGGCGGGAGACATGGTCCTGGTCATGGGCGCCCGCGACATCAATGTCATCTGCCAGGAGATCCTGGACCGTCTTTGACCGGCGGGACCCGCCCGCCCCGCCCCCCCCACCCCCCCCGCCCCCCCCACCCGCCCCGCCC
>CAZKPI010000922.1:0-1961 GCA_964554555.1 uncultured bacterium | reverse complement strand
TTCTGCCCGCCAGCCGGCAGGCTGTCATCGCCGCGCCCCCTCCCGCCGGCGAGGAAGCCTGGCGGGGAACCGGCACGGTCCTGCTCATCGATGACGAGGAGGAGATCCGGTCGGTGGGGCGGGCCATGCTCGAGGAACTGGGGTTCCAGGTCGTGACGGCCGGCGACGGCCGGGAGGGGATCGCCGTGTTCCGGACCCTCGTGCCGGGGCCGGCGGTGGTCCTGCTCGACCTGACCATGCCTGCCTGCGACGGGGAGGAAGCCTTCCGGGAACTGCGCCAGCTCGATCCGGCCGTGCGGGTGGTGATGATGAGCGGGTTCAATGAGCAGGAGGTCAGTCAGAAGTTCAGCGGCCGCCGCCTGGCGGGCTTCGTCCAGAAGCCGTTCTCCCTGGCCGACCTGCGGCAGACCCTGCGCCGCGCGTTGTTGCCGCCGGACTCCGCACCCTGATCCCTGTCGCGATCACCCTTCCGGGCCGGGTTCTGGGGACCCGGCCCGGAAGGGGACGCGGCGGGAGAGCCGGTCAGAACTCGGCGCTCTTGGGGGTGCGGGGGAAGGGCTGGACGTCGCGGATGTTGCCGATGCCGGTCACGAACATCAGGAAGCGTTCGAACCCCAGCCCGAACCCGCTGTGGACGGCGGTTCCGAAGCGGCGGATCTCGAGATACCACCAGATGCTCTCGGCGGGCACCTTCATCTCCTCGCATTTCCGCTTCAGCACCTCGTAGCGCTCCTCGCGCTGTGACCCGCCGATGATCTCGCCGATGCCGGGGGCCAGCACGTCCATCGCGCGCACCGTCTTGCCGTCCTCGTTGAGGCGCATGTAGAAGGCCTTGATCTCCTTGGGGTAGTCGGTCAGGATGGTGGGCTTCTTGAAGTGCTTCTCGACGAGGTACCGCTCGTGTTCCGACTGCAGGTCGATGCCCCAGCGGTCGACGGGGAACTGGAACTTCTTCTTCTTGTTGGGCGGCGAGTTCCTGAGGATCTCGATGGCCTCGGTGTAGGTGATGCGTTCGAACTTGTTGTCGAGCACGAAGCGGAGCTTGTCGAGGAGGTTGAATTCACTGCGCTCCTCCTGCTTCTTCGTCTTCTCCTCCTCCTCGAACCGCTTGTTCAGGAACTCGAGGTCGTCCCGGCAATGGTCGAGGGCCCACTTGACCAGGAACTTGAGGAACTCCTCGGCGAGGTCGGCGTTGTCGTTCAGGTCAGCGAAGGCCACCTCGGGCTCAATCATCCAGAACTCGGCGGCGTGGCGGGAGGTGTTGGAGTTCTCGGCCCGGAAGGTGGGGCCGAAGGTGTAGACCTTGCCGAGGGCCATGGCGGCGAGTTCGGCCTCGAGCTGGCCCGAAACGGTCAGGTTGGTCGACCGGCCGAAGAAATCCTGCGACCAGTCGATACTGCCGTCGGGCAGGAGGGGCGGGGCCTTCGGATCGAGGGTGCTGACCCGGAACATGGCGCCGGCGCCCTCGCAGTCGGAGGCGGTGATGATGGGGGTATGGATGTTGAAGAACCCGCGTTCATGGAAGAAGGTGTGGATGGCGTAGGTCATGGCGTGCCGCACCCGGAACACCGCGCCGAACACGTTGGTGCGGAAGCGCAGGTGGGCCTTCTCGCGCAGGAACTCGAAGGAATGCTTTTTGGGCTGGAGCGGGTAGGCTTCGGGGTCGGCGGGGCCGAGCACGTGCACGGCGCAGGTCTTCAGCTCGACGGCCTGCTCACTGCCGGGCGAGGGGATCAGGTTCCCCTTCAGGCGGACGGCGGCCCCGGTCGTCACCTCGGCGAGGTCGGCCTCGGTGATCGCCCCCTCGTCCAGGTTCACCACGGCCTGGAGATTGCGTATCGTCGAGCCGTCGTTGAGGGCGATGAACACGACGTTCTTGCTGGTTCGCTTGGTGCGGACCCAGGCCTGCACCTCCACCGGGTCGGCGGAAGGGGGCATCTGCAGGAGTCGGGCAATGGTGG
>CAZKPI010000921.1:0-1966 GCA_964554555.1 uncultured bacterium | reverse complement strand
GTGGCGGCGGCGCTGGCGGGCCGGCGGTGCGGCTGGAGGTGGCGGCGCGCGCCCCCGTGCGGTTTGGAGCCTTCCCCTTCCGCGAGCGGTCGGCCTTGGCGGCGGCGCTGGCCCCCCTGCTGGGCTGGCTTCAGGAGCGGCTGGGCCGGCCGGTGCGGCTGGTGGTCATCCAGAACTACGCGGAGCTCGACCGGCTGATCCGACAGCGCCGCATCGACCTGGGCTGGTTCACGCCGCGGCGGCGGCCCGGGCCGGACCGCCTCGGCATGGTGGCGGTCGGACAGCCGGTCATCGAGGGGGAGGGCGGCGCCTATCACGGGATCGTGGTGGCCCGGCGGGACCGCGGGTTTCGCGGCCTGGCCGATCTGGCCGGCGGGTCGTTCGCCTATGTCGACCGGCAGTCGAAGAGCGGGTTTTTGCTGGCCAACCGGCTCCTGCTCGGGCAGGGTCTGGAACCACTGCGCGCCTTTCGCCGGGTGGAGTTCGCGGGAACCCACGACCGCTGTCTGGAGGAGGTTCTGGCCGGGCGGGCCGACGCCGGGGCGGTGACCGACCTGCTGACCCGTTCCCCCGCCTGGGAGGCGGCTTTCCGCGACGACCTGCAGATCCTGGCGTCCACCGCTCCCATCCTGCCCGACCCGCTGGTGGCGCGGGCTGACGATCCCGACCTCGCCCCCGCCTCGCTGACTGGCCTGCTGACGGGCATGGCCGGCGACCCGGCGGGGCGGGCCGCCCTGGACCAACTGCGTCAGCGGCTTGGCATCACCGGGTTCCGGCCGCCGGACCCGTCGGGGGACCGGTGACCTCCCCCTCGCGGCCCCTGCGCCCGGCCGATCAGCCGCTTCCCGAATGGGCCGGCGACCCGGCCCGGCCGGTTCACATCGTCTGTTTTGACCGGCGCGAGGCGGAAGCCTGGCGGGCGCTGGTGGCGGTGGACGGCCAGCAGTCGATCGCGGGGTCGAAGTTCCCCCTGCTGGAGGGCTGGCTGGACGGCCGCCGGGTAGGGATCCTGCGGCTTCCCTTCGGAGACAAGCCCGACCTCCTGCGGACCATTTTTGGGGCGTTCCTGGCGCAGGTGCGGCCAACCCTGGTGATCGCGGCGGGAACCTGCCTGACCTGCCGGCCCGAACTGCCGCTCGACGCGGTAGTGACGGTCCGCGAGGTGCTGGCCGGGAAGACCCGCCACCGCCTGGACCACCCCTTCCCGGCCGAAGTGCTGGCCGCCGCTCTGCACGGGCAGAGGATCGCCGCGGTCACGGCCCTGACCAGCCCGGTTTTCGTCGAGTCGGGGGAGCACCGCCGCCGGCTGACCGACCGCCACCCCGAGGCCGAGATCATCGAGATGGAGGACGCCCACCTCGCGGAACTGGCCGCCGCCTCTGGGGTGCCGCTGGTGGTGATCCGGGGGGTGACCGATGCCGGCAACTTCGCCGATCACATGGACAACCTGCCGGCGGCCATTGCCCGGGTGGTCTCGGTGACGCGGCGGTTTCTGCGGCTTCTGCGTCTGCAGGCCGACCTGGTCGAGGTGCCCAATCCGACCGCCGCCGATTTGGCCTTCCGCATCGTGGTGCAGGCGCCCGGGCAGTCTCTCCGTCTGCCCGAAGCCGTGCGCTGGGCACGGACGGTGGTGGCCTGGTTCGACCTCGGCCGGCTGGTGCCGATGGGGGGGAGGATCGACCTGGAGCTGGCCCCGGACGAAGCAGACGAACGGCCGGTTCCGGTGAGGCGGTTGCCGGGAACGGGCGCGGCGTCGGCGGGGGAGGAGGAAGTCCCCTTCGCGCCCGGACCTGGGCACGACGAGGCTCGAGAACCGCACGCCGGGGGACCGCGGGGTGTTTCGCGGCCGGCGGCCCCCCCCGCTCCGGCGGCTCCCTCTGCCCCCTCTGCCCCCTTTGCCCCCTCGGCTCCCTTTGCCGCCCCCTCGGCCCCCGCCGCTCCCGCCGCTCCTGCGGCGGGCTTCCCG
>CAZKPI010000920.1:0-1979 GCA_964554555.1 uncultured bacterium | reverse complement strand
TCCGGTCGTTCATGGAGAAGCCGGGCGGCGACGGGGTCTACGTCAACGGCGGATTCTTCGTGCTCGAACCCGCCGTCCTCGACCTGGTCAAGGACGACCGCACCATCTGGGAGCGCACCCCGCTCGAACGGCTGGCGGCGGACGGCGACCTGAAGGCCTTCAAGCACGACGGGTTCTGGCTGCCGATGGACACCCTCCGCGACAAGATCAAGCTCGAGGAACTCTGGAGCGCGGGCCAGGCCCCCTGGAAGGTCTGGTAGGAAACCCATGAGCGAATTTCTGGGGTTTTTCCGCGGGAAGACCGTCCTGGTCACCGGTCATACCGGGTTCAAGGGCTCCTGGCTGGCGTTCTGGCTGAACCGGCTGGGGGCGCGCGTCGTCGGCTACTCCCTCGAACCGCCAACCACCCCTTCCCTGTTCGCCGGCCTCCAGCTCGCCGATCTCATCGAGCACCATCACGGCGATGTCCGCGACCCCGAACACCTGAAGAAGGTGGTGGCCGCCGCCAGCCCCGATGCTGTCTTCCACCTCGCGGCTCAGCCCCTGGTGCGGGAATCCTACGAAGCCCCGGTTGCCACCTGGGACACCAACGTGATGGGCACCATCCACGTCCTGGAAGCCCTGCGGCCTCTGGCCAAGCCGTGCCCGGCCGTGTTCATCACCACCGACAAATGTTACGAAAATCGCGAGTGGGTCTATGGCTACCGCGAGAACGACCCGCTCGGCGGCCACGACCCCTACAGCTCGAGCAAAGCCGGAGCCGAGATCGCCATCTCGGCCTGGCGCCGGTCGTTCTTCCAGGGCCGCCCCGTGAAGATCGCCAGCGTGCGCGCCGGCAACGTCATCGGCGGCGGCGACTGGGCGAAGGACCGCATCGTCCCCGACTGCATCCGGGCCTTACAGCAGAACCGGCCGATCGTCGTGCGCAACCGCCGCTCGACCCGCCCCTGGCAGCACGTGCTCGAGCCCCTGGGCGGCTACCTGTGGCTGGCCGCCCGCCTGGGCGCCCCCACCCCCACCCCGTCTCCCGCCGGGGACGGTGAGGCGCTCGACGGCGCCTTCAACTTCGGTCCGTTCCGGGAATCGAACCGCCCGGTGGAAGCCCTGGTCACCGAGATCCTGCGCCATTGGCCGGGTTCCTGGGAAGACCGCACCGACCCGCGCGCCGTGCACGAGGCCGGCCTGCTCCACCTCTCCATCGACAAGGCCCAGGCCGCCCTGGGCTGGCACCCCGTCTACGACTTCGCCACCACCATCCGTGAGACGGTGGCCTGGTACGCCGGAGCCAATCGTGACAACCGGCCCGAGGCCCTGCGCGACCTGACCGCCGGCCAGCTCGACGCCTACGTGGCCGCGGCGCGCTCCCAGGGGCTCGCCTGGGCAACGCCGGCCGCAACTGCTCCCACCGGCCGCCCGTGAGCCAGTCCACCGTCCGACCACCCATCTTCCAACGCACGGCGGAAGCCGCCGCCCAGGAGCCTGACACCCATGCCTGACAAGAAACAGATCCGCCAACAGATTCTCGAGCTGGTCCGCGCGTTCCACCGGGCCACGCCCGCCCAGCCGTTCCGGCCCGGGGAGGACCCGGTCCGCTACGCCGGCCGCCACTTCGACGACGAGGAGCTGGTCCATCTGGTCGATGCCTCGCTCGACTTCTGGCTGACCGCCGGCCGGTTCTCCGAGGAATTCGAGGCCGGCCTGGCCGACTTTCTCGGCCTTTCGCAGGTTTTGCTGGTCAACTCCGGCTCGTCCGCCAACCTGGTGGCCTTCTCGACGCTGACCTCGCCCAAGCTGAAGGACCGGGCGATCCGGCCGGGCGACGAGGTCATCACCGTGGCCGCCGGCTTCCCCACCACGGTCAACCCGATCATCCAGAACCGTGCCATTCCCGTGTTCGTCGATGTCGAGCTGGGAACCTACGTGCCGACGATCGAGAAGATCGAAGCCGCCCTGTCGCCGCGCACCCGGGCCGTCATGAT
>CAZKPI010000919.1:0-1988 GCA_964554555.1 uncultured bacterium | reverse complement strand
CAAGTACGGTTCTGTGGGAGGTGCCCGGGGGCAACCCCGGGCTGCCTACCCGATGGTCGGCCGCCTGCCCTTGCTTCAAGCGGCGATCGGCTAGGTGCTGGATGCCGATGGGGTGCAGGGCAGGGCGCCCCGGCGGATGCGGTTGTCGATGCCATTTAACCGCCCCCCCCACGGCACGCACCCGCCGGCCCTGGCTGACGACGGGGCCGGCCCGCCCGCCGCCCGTCGGGCGTCCCTCCCCATCCGCCTCCGCGCCCGGCGCGGGGGCTCCTGGAGCCGAACAGCTGATTTTGCTCATAAAACCTACTCGAGGTAGACTGGAACAAACACACGGCAAGGAGATAGGGTTCTTTGGCGCGAGCAAACTGGTAAGAGCAAATCACAACCATGGGTTGTTTGAAGGGGTTGAGATTACCCTTACGGATCTCGTCGTTGAATGTACGGTTCTCGAGGATAATCGAGGGAAGGAAGAATTTTTCGGAACGTTCCTGGCTCCACTGTTTGCGAAGGTTTGCGGGGACGATAATCAAAAGATGCCGGGAACGCTCGGCCCACTTCTGGGCCAGAAGAATACCGGCCTCAATGGTCTTGCCCAAACCGACTTCGTCGGCAAGGATGGCACCCTTTGAAAGCGGAGAACGGAAGGCGAAAAGAGCGGCTTCGACCTGATGCGGATTCAGGTCCACCTGGGCATCAGACAGGGCCCCGCGAGTTTTTCCACGCTGTCTGACGGACAACGCTTCGTCAGCTCGTAGGCGAGATACTTTGCTTGATACGGTGTTATGCCCATTGCCAGTGATGGGGCAGGCCCATCAAGACTTGTTTTCTTCGTGAAAAGCGGCCAGGAATTCCCATGGTGACATTATCGGCACCTGGAAGGATGCCCGGACTTTCGGCAAAAGAATGTGGTCCTTGTCGAAGGATAGGAGGGCATCGGCCTTCGATTTGAAGGCCCCGGCCAAGACATGACAATCCTTCGGGGGGACCAGAAAGACCCAACGCAAAAGTTCTGGTTCCTTGAAACGCTGCAATATGAGCGGCTTTCGGCGGGTCAAGATGGTATCGAGGCGTGCCCCATTCGGAATCCTTTTTATTTCGATGTTGCGGCGGACTTCCTCCAACACCTGTTCAGAGGAAACAACCTCGATCTCCCCAGACTCGACCAGAAAAAGGACCCATCCGGCAGCGCCCCAGGGAGATCCGAGACCGGCCAACCAAACGGAAGAATCCAGGAAAAGCCGGGGCGTGGGGGTCATCGCCTGTAGCGTTTCTCAAGCCAGGAGCGGGTTTTCGCGGGGATCGTATCGTCTTCCCCGATCTGTTGCATCTCGGCGTCGGAGTAGATTCGAGGCTCATAGAAGGCCGACATATCAAGGCGGGCCTTGGCCAGGGAGATGAGGTAGCGGATTGCATCCGCGCGGGTGGCGTTGAGACCTGGCGTCTCTTGGCGAAGTCGGTTGACCTCCTGGTCGAGAACCTCGATCAGGGGCAACGGAAGCCGAACGGTGATGGTGGCAGTCGGTTCGATTGCTCTGCGTGGCATGGTAGCCTCCGGGTTGTGAAATACTTATGAGTATAATGTAATACAGAAAAAACTTATTGGCAAGTGGCTTCATCTTCACCGCCGGTGGTCCCATTTCCGAATCACCGGTCTGGTCCCGGAGATATAGCTTTCCCGAGGTGCCACCCTTCCTCGGAGGGTTGGTCCGGCCTGCGTCTCTTGCCACCCTGAATTCATCATTGCCGCCGGGGGGCTGATCGCCCGCACCGATCATTGGAGGTTTGCCTGATTCGTTGCCCCCCGGTGCGGACCTTTCCATCCCCTGATACCGACACCTTGACGGTGGCCCTCTCTCGGGAGACCCGAGAGGGAGCATTGCCGTGCCGATTTGGCAGGGTGATCTTGATGGGATTGATGGACGGCCATGAAAAGGGTCTGCAAGCAATGTGGCCGCCGGTTCACCCCTTCGCGGCATGCCTCCCGGCAG
>CAZKPI010000918.1:0-1990 GCA_964554555.1 uncultured bacterium | reverse complement strand
AAAAACATCAAGAGCCTTGAGTTGATCGGCGTGCTCATGCGCATCGGCAGTTTCACCCTGGTGAGCTGGCTGGGGCCGGCCAGTCCGTTCCTGTTCGTCTGGGTGGTCAACACGGCCGATGCCATCCTCCTGTCCTGGTGCTCCATCCTCAAACAGGACCTGGCCTACACCCTTCTGAACACCTTCTGGGTCCTCGTCGGTGTCGTGGGCATCCTGCGGGCCACCGCCCTTCTCTGACCCTGGACGTCCGGCCCCGGTCTTGCATTTGCCGCCCGGGGGCGGTACCATCCCCGCCAGATCTTTCCGACGGGCCGCCGGCGGCCCCCCGGACCGGTCCACCTTGAAAGGAGCCCAGCCATGGTCATCCGCAACCCCCACCTGGCCCGCCTCACCTCCCGCTACCTGTTTGCCGAGATTGGCCGGCGCCGCCGCGAGTTCGCCGCCGCCCATCCCGAGGCGAAGGTGATCAGCCTGGGCATCGGGGATACCACCGAGCCGCTGGTGGAGCCCATCGTCACGGCCGTCCGGGAACGGGCGGCGGCCATGGGCACGCGCGAAGGGTATGCCGGCTACGGCGACGAGCAGGGCCTGACCGCCCTGCGCCAGCGCATCGCCGAAGTCCTCTACGCGGGGAAGGTCGCCCCCGACGAGGTGTTCGTCTCGGACGGCTGTAAGTGCGACATCGGCCGCCTGCAGTTGATGTTCGGCCCGGCCGCCCGCCTGGCGGTGCAGGACCCGTCCTACCCCGCCTACGTCGACAGTGCGGTGCTGACCGGCATGACCGGCGGCTTCATTGAGGAACGCGGCCAATTCGCGGGGATCACCTACCTGCCCTGCGACGAGGGGAACGGGTTCTTCCCCGACCTGGCGCCCATTCCCGAGCGGAGCATCGTCTACTTCTGTTCCCCCAACAACCCGACCGGCGCCGTCGCCTCCAGGGCCCAACTGCATCAGCTGGTGGCCGCAGTGCGGGCGAAGCGCGCCCTGCTCGTCTTCGACGCCGCCTACAGCGCCTACATCCGCGACGCCGCCCTGCCCCGCACCATCTACGAGATCGACGGGGCCGCTGAGGTGGCCATCGAAACCAGCTCCTTCTCGAAGCCGGCCGGGTTCACCGGGGTCCGGCTCGGCTGGACGGTCGTGCCGAAGGCCCTCCGGTACGAGGACGGCACTCGCCTGCACGACGATTTCAACCGCATCGTCACCACCGTCTTCAACGGGGCCTCGGTCTTCTCCCAGGCCGCCGGCCTGGCCGCCCTGAGCCCCGCCGGCCTGGAAGCCACGCGCCGGCAGGTCGACCACTACCTGGGCAACGCCCGCCTCATCCGCGAGGCGCTCACCGCGGCCGGGTTCGTCTGCCGCGGCGGCGACAACGCCCCGTACCTGTGGGTGCGGATCCCCGGCCGGTCCTCCTGGGAGGCCTTCGACGAGCTTCTCCACCAGGCCCATGTGGTGGCCACCCCCGGCGCCGGCTTCGGCCCCGCCGGCGAGGGCTACCTGCGGTTCAGCGCGTTCGGCCACCGCGAGAACGTCGAGGAAGCCGCCGCCCGCCTCCGCACCGTTTTCCGCCTGCCCCCAAAGTGACCAGGCGGCGCGTCCAGGCGGGGTCCGGGCGGCGTCCTGATGGAGAAGGCGGGAACAGCGGCTTCCCGGCGGGCGGCGGCGGCTGGTCGAACCGCCCGGGAACGCTGGAGCCCGGCACGCTCATGACTTCGCGGCGGTGACCGGCCCGGAAAACGCGGGGGAACCGGACAGCCCGGCATCGGGAGGGAAGAAGCCCGGCGTCACCCCAACCCTCGAGGTTCCCGCACCAGACAGGCGTCGACCGCCCGCGACTTGCCCTTGATCGGCGGCAGGGCCAGGGGAACCAGGGCCGCCCCGGCGGGGAGCGACCCCTGCAGGAGTCGGGCCAGGCCCGCCTCGACCACGATTCCCCCCGCGAGCCTCGCCGTCCCGTCGAGCCGCCCCGCTCCGTCGAGCCGCGCCGCCA
>CAZKPI010000917.1:0-1990 GCA_964554555.1 uncultured bacterium | reverse complement strand
CCCGGGGGCGGCTTTTTCCCGGGGCCCGTCCCCGGATGAACGGACCGCGAAGCGGAGCTTCCGCGCGGGGAACGCCTCAGCGTTCCCCGCGCCAGAAAACAGGGGGCCAGGGCCATTGGCCCTGGTGGGGTGGAAGGGGCTATGCCCCTTCGGCAAGCCTTCGTGCGGCCAATGGTTTATCCGTTTCCCGCCTCGGCAGGCCGCGAGCGCTTTGATGGCACCTTCCGGGTGCCGGCCGGTTTCCGGGAATCGGACGGTGCCGGCTCCGCCCTTTTCCCGGAGCGGCGGCCGGGCTTGCGGAGAATGATGTATTGGGCGACCCACGGAGCCCCGGGCGGGTCGTCGGGATCGCCCCAGCCATCCCAGCCGGCCACGGAGAGACCGGCCTGCCGCGCCCAGTCGCGCCATTCCCCTCGCGACAGCAGGTGCAGGGCGGGAATCCGGTTCCCCCTCTGCGCCCGGGGCAGGAACAGCCCGGTCGCGGGGTCATGGAAGAACACCCCTTCCACCCCGCGTTCCAGGGCGGTTTCCTGGCAGTAGGCCTCGATCAGGAGCCGGCCGCCCGGCTTCAGCGCCCGGGCCATGCGGTGGAGCAGGTCGAGATTCTCGGCCGGCGGAAAGATGCCAAAGGTGACGTCCCAGTACAGGACGAGGTCGAACTCTCCGCACCAGTCCATCTCCCGGAAATCGGCCTGCCGCCAGTCGACCGCCAGGCCCCGCTTCGCCGCCAGGGCCGTCGCGATCTCGATGGCCGTCGGACAGAGATCGACCCCCACGCACGAGAAGCCGCGCGCCGCCAGCTCCAGCGACACCCCGCCCGCCCCGCACCCCAGGTCGAGCACCCGCCCGCCCCGCCGCCGCGACAACCCCGTCAGGGCCAGGAAGTGGTCGGCCAATCCCGCATAGGCCCGGCGTTCCCGCGCCTCGTCCCGCAGAAACCCCCGCCGCCCCCGCCGGTAATACCCGTCATACTGCCCAACCACCTCGGCCGCCGAAAAACCGTGACCCCATCCTGGCTTTTTTTTCGGCATCAGCAGAGCGTCTCCATGGGGAAAGGGTCAGGATTTCCGGGCGTGGAACAAAACGGTGCAGAAGGGCCGGACGACCGTGCCGCCGCGGGCTTCGGCCAGGGCGGCGATGGCCGCGTACAGCCGGTCACGGACGGACGGGTCGAGCAGGGCGTGATCGGAATAGGTCGACAGCAGGTCGAGGTAGCCCGCGGTGGGATAGGCCGCCGACCAGGGGAACCGGTGCACGGTCAGGTCGGCGAATCCGCCCGCTTCCTCGATCTTACGCCGGTGTTCGAGAACCTGCTCCTCCATCGGCACGGCGAACCGCCGGTCGGCCAGCTGAGGGGCGTGGGCGCGGTAGATGGCCTGAAGGTCCGGAAAGAGGGGGTCCTCGGCTTCGGGATACATGTTCCAGAACAGGGCGAGCGAACCCCCGGCCTCGAGCACCGCGCCGGCTTTGGGAAACCCCACCGCCGGATCGACCCAGTGGAAGGCACTGCCGGAAAAGACCAGGGCGAAACGGCGCCCGGCCGGTTCCCAGGCCTCGAAGGCGGCTTTCTCGATCGTCACCTCGCCGGTGCCGGGAAGCGCCTGCCGGGCCACGGCGGCGAGACGTTCGCCCGGCTCGACTCCAACCAGACGGTAGCCGCGTCCCACGAACAGCCGCGTGGCCTGGCCGGCCCCGACTCCGACCTCGAGCAGGGCGGCCCCCGGCGCCAGCCGCGCCAGGGCCTCGATCCGCTCCCGCAGGGCATCGGGATACCCCGGCCGACAGCGCCCGTACTGCGCCGCGATCCCGTCGAAGGCGGCGGCCCGGTCCTTGTGCTGGTGCATGTTCCGTTCCATAGGCGCCACATCTTACCAGCCGGACCCGACGAACGCCAGCAGGACATTCGTCGGGCTGAAGGTTGCCGGACACTCCCTCTTCCGGCGGCGTCGGCGACCGGCTTCGTCCGAAAAGGGCGGCTCCGCCCGACCCG
>CAZKPI010000916.1:0-1992 GCA_964554555.1 uncultured bacterium | reverse complement strand
CGCTGGCAATGACCAGCGCGGCAAGCAGCGCCCCGGCGGGCAGGGCGGCCAGGGGGTTGGTCACCGTCAGCCGGCCTTCGAGGCGGAAGGGGTCGACCCGCACGGTCTGGGCACGGCCCTGGATCCAGTCGGCATATTCGGCGGGCAGGTCGTGAAACTCCCCCTGCCGTTCGTGGAAGGTGCACCCTTCCAGGGGCAGGCGGCGGCGGTCGATCCATTCCCGGCTGACCATCGGGCAGAAGGGGGTCGGCGCCAGGCCCGAGGTACTGCAGACCCTGGTCGAGACGAGGCCGGGCGGCCGGGGAAACCAGCCCCCCGCCGGGTTCCCCAGCTCGCCCAGCAGACCCTGCAGGAGCGGGCCGCAGGCGGTGGCCCCGCCCAGCTGGCAGGTGGGGGACCCATCGAAGTTGCCCGCCCACAGGCCGATGATGAAGGCCGGGGTCACCGCGAACAGCCAGCAGTCGCGGTAGTTGGTGCTGGTGCCCGTTTTGAGGGCGACGGGCGCCTCGAAGGCGAAGAAACGGGGGTTGCCGAACGTGAGCAGGCGGGCCGAGGGGTCGGCGAGCATGTCGAGCACCGACCAGGCGGTGGTCTCGGCCATCAGCTGGCGTCCCATGGAGGCGGGGCCGGGGGTGATCCGGGGATCGACGCGCCGGCCGCCGTGGGCGAAGGCCCCATAGGCCGCGGCGACGTCGATCATCCGGACTTCGGGGTTGCCGATGGCCAGGCCCAGGCCGTAGAACTCCCACTGGCGGTCGTGGTCGGGCACCAGCCCGAAATCGGCCAGGAACCGGTGGAAGGGCCGGAGGCCGATCTCGTTCAGCATGCGGACGGCCGAGATGTTGAGCGAGTTGCCGAGGGCGGAGCGGATGGAGACGGGCCCGTAGGCCCGCCGGGTGGCGTTGTAGGGCAGGTAGTCGCCCTGCGGGGTGCGGAAGGTGCGCTTGGTGTCGGGGATGATCGCGGCGGGATGAAAGCCTGCCTCGAGGGCGAGGGCGTAGAGGAAGGGTTTCAGCGTCGAACCGCCGGACCGGGGCGCGAGACAGCCGTTGTTGAACCCGTCCGCGACGGGACCGTATTCGAAGGAACCCGCCATGGCGAGCACCTCGAGGGTGGCGGTGTCGAGCACCAGACCGGCCGCCTGCCGGGCCCCCGAGCGGCGCAGGCGGTCGCGGTGGGCGGTCAGTTCGGCGGTCAGGCGGTCCTGCACGGTCATGTCGAGGGACGTGGTGAGCTCGGCGGTGGGCGTGCCCAGCCGGCTGACGACCCAGTCGACGAAATGCGGCGCCCGGAAGGGAAGGCGGCGGCCATGCATGGGCATCGGCCCGGCGATGGCGGCGCGGCAGGCTTCGGGCGTGATCATGCCGAGGCTTTCCATCTGGCGCAAAATCCAGTCGCGGCGGGCCAGCAGAGTCTTACGGCGGCGCGGGATGTCGGGGTGGAGGCGGGCGGGCGACTGGGGAAAGGCGGCGAGGGTGGCCGCCTCGGCCAGGCTCAGGTCGCCCGCCCCTTTGCGGAACAGGACGCGGGCCCCCATGCCCACCCCGCGGAGGTTGCCGTACATCGGGGCCAGGTTGAGGTAGGCCTCCAGGATGGTGTCCTTGCTGACCTGCATCTCGAGCTTGGCCGCCAGCAGGAGTTCGGACAGCTTGGTGCCAAGGGTGCGGGGCCGGGGCCGGATGATGCGGATCACCTGCTGGGAGATGGTGCTGGCCCCTGACACGATGCGCCGCTCGGTCAGGTTCTGCCAGGCGGCCCGGGCCATGGCCTGCAGGTCGAACCCCGGGTGGCGGCGGAAGTTGCGGTCCTCGGCGGCCAGCATGGCCTGCACGAGGTCGGCGGCACAGCTGGCCAGGGGCACCCACAGCTGGTAGTCCCCCTGCGCGTTGGGGAAGAACCGCAGGACGGTGCCGTGGCGGTCGAGGAGGGCGCCGCCGCGGCCGGCGGCGATGGCCGCGGCCACCAGGGCGCGCACGTCGGGGGTCAGGTGCC
>CAZKPI010000915.1:0-1994 GCA_964554555.1 uncultured bacterium | reverse complement strand
GGCCCCGCCCAGGGCCCGGCCTCGTCGAAGCCGAGCACGTTGCACCCGCACTCCTGGCAGTACCAGCCATGTTTCATGGCCAGCAGGGCGACCTCGGGGTGCTGCGGGCAGGTGGGCCCGCCGGGCCGGTTCATCGGGGCCATGGGTTGGTCCGGGGCCTCTCTCGGAACATTCTGGGCTCACCCATTCTACCAGGAAACCCATGGAAGATGCGGCACGATTCCTGGGGCCGGACGCCCCCGGCGCGAAAGGCTTCGTCTGACTGTTTTACGGACTATCGCAAATCAGTCTTGACTGTTTTCGCATGATGGTGTAGAAAAGTCTGAACCGACCGACCATCAAGGGGAGGGGGCATGCTGAACCGGATCTACGAAGAGGCTCTGACCGGGCATTTCCGAAACGAGCGCCAGATGGTGCTGCTGACCGGGCCCCGGCAGGCCGGGAAAACCACGACGGCCCGGCGGGTCGGGGCGGCGTTTCCCCGCCACCGGTGCTTCACCTGGGATCGCCCCGCCGACCGGGCGGCGATCCTGCAGGGATCCGACGCCATCGCCGTTCAGATGGGCCTGGACCGGCTGGTTGACGACCGCCCCGTCTGCATTCTCGATGAGATCCACAAGTTCGGAAAGTGGAAGAACTTCCTGAAAGGCCTGTTCGACACCTGGCAGGAGGCCATGCATATCCTGGTCACCGGGAGCGCCAGGATGGACCTCTACCGGAAGGGGGGGGACAGCCTCATGGGCCGGTATTTCGGCTATCGGCTCCACCCGTTGTCGGTTGGGGAGTTGGCCGGCCCCCCCCCCTCCCCGGCCGCCGGTGCCAGGAAAAAGGCTGGTTCCCGCTTCCCGAAGGGGCTGGTGCCTGCGGCCCCGCGGCCGCTGGAGCCCGGGACCTTCGAGGCCCTCTGGCAGTTCGGCGGATTTCCGGAGCCGTTCCTGCGGCAGGAGAAGCGTTTCTGGAACCGGTGGCGACGGACCCGCACCGAGCAGTTGTTCAAGGAGGACCTGCGGGACCTCACCCGGATCCAGGAGACCGGGCAGGTGGAGGTGCTGGCGGAGCTGGTTCGACAGCGGGTGGGACAGTTGGTGAGTCTTTCCTCCCTGGCGGTCGCCGTGAGCGCTTCGGTGGACAGTGTCAAGCGCTGGCTCAGGACCCTGGAGACGTTGTATTTTCTGTTCCCGGTGCGGCCCTGGCACCGCAACGTGGCGCGGTCCCTGCGAAAGGAGCCGAAGTATTTTCTCTGGGACTGGTCCCTGGTCGATGATCCGGGGGCCCGGGCGGAGAACATGGTGGCTTCCGCGTTGCTGAAGTCGGTCCACTACTGGACGGATCTCGGGCATGGGGATTTCGACCTCTTCTTCCTGCGCGACAAGGAGAAACGAGAAGTGGACTTCCTGGTCGCCCGCGACGGCCAGCCGTGGTTCCTGGTCGAGGTGAAGCTGGCGGGCTCGGCCCCGCTGTCGCCAGCGCTCGGCTATTTCCAGAGACAGACGGGGGCGGCCCACGCCTTCCAGGTCGCCATCGACCTTCCGGCGGTCAAACGCGACTGCTTTTCCGTCCGGACCCCGGTGATCGTTCCTGCCCGGACGTTCCTTTCGCAGTTGGTCTGACTCCCGCTTTCTGCCCGGCGCTGGCGGCGGGCCGGCGCCCAGCCCCTGGCGCCCAGCCCCTGGCGCCCGGCCCTGAGGACTCATCTGGGGCCCTTCCGGAGCCCTTTTGGGGCCCCTGACGCGCGATGCGGGCAATCTGCCTCCGGCCGGTCCGGCATGGGTGAAATTTGCCATCGCAGAATTTGAACGGGCGACGGCGAACCGCCTATCCCCTGGTGACCATTCACCAACATCACCAAAGGAGGAAAACCCATGAGCGGACGGTTTGGAGCGGCGATTGCCACCGGGACGGCGGCCGGGGTGGCCAAGGCCACGGCGATGTACGGCGGCGCGGTGGCGGCCGCCAAGGCGACGGGCCTGGCCGGGGCCGCGGCCACCTCCCAT
>CAZKPI010000914.1:0-2000 GCA_964554555.1 uncultured bacterium | reverse complement strand
AGGAGGAGGTGCTGGGCATCGTCGGCGAGTCGGGCTCCGGCAAGTCGGTCACCGCCCTGTCGCTGATGCAGTTGATCCCCGACCCGCCCGGCCGCATCGTCGCCGGCGAGATCCTGTTCCAGGGCGAGGACCTGCTGGCCGGCTACCGCACCGGCGACTACGAGCACATCCGCAGGATCCGCGGCAACCGCATCGCCATGATCTTCCAGGAGCCGATGACCAGCCTCAACCCCGTCTTCACCATCGGCGAACAGGTGGCCGAGGCGGTCACCCTGCACCAGGGCCTGAGCCCGGCGGCCGCCCGCGATCACGCCGCCCGCATGCTCGACCTGGTGGGCATCCCGTCGGCACGCCAGCGGCTCGACGACTACCCGCACCAGTATTCCGGCGGCATGCGCCAGCGCGTCATGATCGCCATGGCCCTCGCCTGCAACCCCGCCCTGCTCATCGCCGACGAACCCACCACCGCCCTCGACGTCACCATCCAGGCCCAGATCCTCGAACTGATGCTCGAGGTCAAGCGGCAGACGGGAAAGGCCGCCATCCTGCTCATCACCCACGATCTGGCCGTCGTCGCCGAGACCTGCCAGCGCGTCGTCGTCATGTACTGCGGCCGCATCCAGGAGGTCGCCGACACCCGCACCATTTTCGCCGACCCCGGCCACCCCTACACCCGCGGCCTCCTGCGCTCCCTGCCCCGCCCCGGACGCAAAGCCCACCGACTGCCCACCATCGAGGGCATGGTCCCTTCCCTGTTCGACCTGCCCGCCGGATGCAGTTTTGCCGCCCGCTGTCCCGAACGCCTCGGCCACTGTGCCGCCGAACCCCCGCCCCTGGTCGAGACCGCCCCCGGCCACCAGGTGCGCTGTCACCTCGCGCGCCCCATGACCCGGGCAGGGAACCCATGACCATGGCCAAGCCCCGCCCCCCCTCGCCGCCTCCGGCCAAGCAGGACGCCTGCGTCACGAACACGCCAGCGTTCGTGACGCCAACCCCCGGGATCCAAGGGCCCCCGGCCCTTGGCGGGGAGGCCGGGAGGGGCGGGCCGCCTCTGCTCGAGGTGCAGGATCTGCGCATGTATTTCCCGGTGATGGGCGGGATCTTCCGGCGGCAGGTGGCCGAGGTGAAGGCGGTCGACGGGGTCAGCTTCACCCTGCGGGAAGGCGAGACCCTGGGCCTGGTCGGCGAATCGGGGTGCGGCAAGTCGACGACCGGCAAGTGCATCGCCAACCTGTACCAGGCGACCGGGGGCCGGATCCTGTTCCACTCGCGCCGCACCGGCGAGGTGCTGGTGCAGGCGGTCGACGACGGGCACGGGGCCGGGCGGGTGACGCCCTTCCCGGTGCGGATACCCCTGACCGTCGACCTGGCGCGGCTCGACCATGACCAGATGCGGCCCTTCCGGGCGGAAATCCAGATGATCTTCCAGGACCCGTATGCCTCGCTCAACCCGCGCATGACGGTAGGCGACATCATCCGCGAACCGCTGACCATCCACCAGCCGCACCTCCCCGCCGCCGCCCGGGACGACCGCGTCGCCTGGCTGATGGCCAAGGTCGGACTGACCGCCGAACAGGCCCAGCGCTACCCGCACGAGTTCAGCGGGGGTCAGCGGCAGCGCATCGGCATCGCCCGGGCGCTCGCCACCAACCCCCGGCTGGTCATCGCTGACGAGCCGGTCTCGGCCCTCGACGTCTCGATCCAGGCCCAGGTCATCAACCTCCTGCAGGACCTGCAGGCCGAGTTCGGCCTGACCTACATCTTCATCGCCCACGACCTGGCCGTCGTCGAACACATCTCCGACCGCATCGCCGTCATGTATCTCGGCAACATCGTCGAGATCGCCCGGGGCGACGACCTGTTCGCCAGCCCGCGCCACCCCTACACGCGGGCCCTGCTGTCGGCCATCCCCCGCCCCGACCCCGCCCGCACCCGTCCTCCCAGACAGATGCTGGAGGGGGGAGTGCCGGCCCCGCCCAACAAGCCGTCCGGCTGTGGGG
>CAZKPI010000913.1:0-2000 GCA_964554555.1 uncultured bacterium | reverse complement strand
CTCGGGCAGGAGCCGGTCGCGCAGGAACAGCAGACCGAGTTCCAGGCCGGTCAGATCGAGGTCAGCGAACCGGGCGGGGGCGCCTTTGGCCGTGGCGATGGCCACCTCGACCCACCGGGCCAGGTCGTCGGCGCGGCCCAGCAGTTCCTCGAGGCCGCCGGGACCGGGAAAGGGAGGCAGTTCCGGCCCGCGTTCCGCGGCCTCGTCCTCGGCGGCGAAGGCGGGCAGGAGTCCCGGCTGGGGTTGCATGCGGCCGCCGCCTCTCACCGGTACCGGGTGAGGGTCGCCGCCCCCGCCCGCAGGGTCACCTCGATACTGCCGGGGCGATTGGCATCGAAGGGGGCCGTCACCTCGGCGACCTGGACGTTGTTGACGATGGCCGCCAGGCGGGCGAACCAGGTGCCGAGGTCGGCGCTGTCGGGAACATAGGCGAAGAAGCCGTCGGTGCCGTCGGCCAGCCGCCGGAGCACATCGACCTCGACCCACCCGAACCCGAGAACGAACACCGAGACCTCGTGCTGGCGGGCCCGCCGCACCACGTCCTCCAGGCTGGCTCCGCCGACGTTGTCATTGCCGTCGGTGGTCAGCAGTTCGAACCGGAGCCAGGGCGCCTTCTGCAGGGGCCCCAGGGCGGTGTCGACCGCGGCGTAGAGGGCGGTACTGCCCTGCGGGTTGTCCTGCCGGACGGCGGCTTCCAGGACCGCAGGGTCGGAGGAGGGGCCGGCCAGCTTCAGCACGTCGGTCTGGAATTTGTACACCAGCCCGGAATAGGGGATCGCAAGGCCTTTCAGGAAACTGCCGTAGTGGGTGACCTGGGCCTGCAGGTCCTGGGCAAACATACTGCCCGACCAGTCCATGACGCAGGCGAAACTGGCCCGCTCGCCCCAGGCGGTCATCTGGTGCAGGGGGGTGACCCGCTCGACCACCGCCGGCTGACGGGCCGCCGCGCCGTTGCCGAGGGACACGGCGAGATCGGCGGCCGACACCACCACCAGGGGGGCCCCCTGGGCGTCGGTGGCCGAGAACAGCACGGCGTAGCGTTTGTCGCCGGTGCGCACCACGCGGTGGATGCGGAGGGCCTGGGCCATGTCGTCCACCGGCCGGGCCTGGGCGGGGGCGCGGGCCACGGCCCGCAGGAAGGGCCGCCAGTTCTCGATGGTGGCGTTGCCGGCGCCCCATTTCGACCCGAGGGCCCACCACAGCCAGCCCAGCCCGACGAGGACCAGAACGGCGAGGAAGACGAGGTAATGCCAATACCGGATGGAGATGGTCTCACTGCGCGGGGTGACTTCAACCATGGCGGAAGGGGTCCGCAGACTGGCCCGATCGGGCGGCGGGCGAGGAGGCACCGCCGCAGGCCGGGGCCTGGCGGGTCACGGTGGTGCCGGCAGGTTTCCCTGGTAGCATGGGGGCGCGGCGCCGGCCTAGCTGGCCGTCCCGGAGCCGGCCGCGGGGCCCGCCGGCCGCTGGCTGAGGATGCGTTCGAACTGCTCCTGCAGGTCGGTCAGGATGCGAAGGATGCCGCGTTTGAGCGAGAGCAGTTCGTCGCTGGCGGGGTTCACCTCGTGGCTGGTGCGGATTTCCTGCTCGATGGCGTCTTCCAGGGCCCGCACCTTGTCGGCGAACAGGGGCCGGAACTTCGCGATGATGGCGTTCTGCTGGGGCAGGGGCAGGCCCTGCCAGTATTCCTTGTAGACGGTGTTGATCAGGTAGATGCCCATGGTGTTGTTCTTCAGATAGTCGAACAGCTCGGGCACCGTACGGCCGATGGGCTGGGGCTTGTCCTGCTGGAACAGCAGTTCGAACTGCACCAGCTCGTCGTTGTATTCGATGCCGTGCCTGGTCTTTTCGGGGTCGGCGAACAGTTCGTAGCGCAGAAGGACATAGACCAGGTAGAGCTGTTCGAGGGTCTTGGCGGGGATCAGACCGTAGCTCGACCACAGGACGGGGTAGGCGTCGTTGGCCAGCACGGCGTGGCAGTTGATGCGCGCGTTGTTCTT
>CAZKPI010000912.1:0-2002 GCA_964554555.1 uncultured bacterium | reverse complement strand
AGGAAGGGATGACGCACCATCCGGGAATCAGGTCCGGGGTTCTGCTCCTTCTGATGATGGCGGTTTGCGGGGCGGCCGCCGCCGCGCCTCCGCTGGCCCTGATCGGCGGCGGCCGGGTCGATTTCACCCCCGGCTCCTGGTCGGACGGCGTCGGCCGCTGGCTGGTCGCGCGGGCCGGGGGCGGCCGCCTCCTGGTGCTGACCACCATCCCCCTGGTCGATGAACTGCCGAGGTGGCTCCGTCACCTCGGAGCGGCCGAGGCCGGACTGCTCGAGATCCCCAACCGCTACCGGGCCGATGCCCCCGAACTCTACCGCGCCATCGCCGCCGCCGACGGGTTGGTCCTGCCCGACGGCCAGGCCTGGCGGATGATCCAGGCCTGGCGCGGCACCCGCACCGAAAGCGCGATCCGCGACCACCTGGAGGCCGGCCGCGTCCTGGCCGGATTCGGCACCGGAGCCATGGTGATGGGCGGGGTCATCCCCGACCGGCGCCTCGGAGTGCTGACGGCCACCGAGGCCCTGCGCCTGCCAGGCACCCCGCGCTTGACCTTCACCGACGATTTTCTGCAGGCCCTCCCCGGCACCCTCGTCGAACCCGCCTTCCTGCGCGACGGCCGCCTGCCGGCCCTGCTCGTGGAACTGGCCGCCCGCCGGCAGGCCGCACCCGACCAGACCCTGGCCGGGATCGGGATCGACGAACGGACCGCCCTGGTCATCGACGCCGACGGCACCGCCACGGTGCTGGGGGAAGGGTCGGTGACCCTTCTGGCCGCCACCGCCTCAACCGCGGTCAGGCTCGACCCCCGGCTCCCCCCCGTGGTCACCGACCTGCAGGCCGCCCTGCTGACCGCCGGATTCGTCATCGACCCCGCTTCCCAGCAGATCGTCGCCGCCCCGCCCACCGCCGTGCCTGCCTTCGCCGATGCCCCGGCCGGCCCCTGGACCGCCCGCGACATCGACGGGTCGGCGGAAGAGGCCGCCGCCGCCGGCGAGGTCCAGATCACCCAGCACACCCACGAGCCCCTGGCTTTGCAGTTGGGCCTTCTCCACCAGCTGTCCGGCCGCCGCGCCATCCCCTCGACGGTCATCATGCCCAACGCCTTCGCCGCCCCCGAACTGGCGGAAAACCGCGTGGGCGGCCTGTTCTGGGCCATGGCCCGCCGGCCCGGCCTGGTCGGGGTCCTCCTCGATCAGGGCGGCAAGGCCGAGGTCACCGCCGCCGGCGTTCTCTTCCCCCTGCCCGTGACCGGTCAGCCCGCCGCGCTGATCGTCGACTCCCGCCAGGCCGTCCTGCGGGACTTCTCGACCTGGCGCTCCTGGCCCGACAGCGTCGGCCCGCGCCAGTCCGTCGCCCTGGTGGGCCTCCGCCTGCACCTGCTGGCCAGCCGCTGGGGCTTCTCCCTCCCGTCAGGAGCGGTGCTTCCCGACCGCTGAGCCAACCGACGGGAGGTCGGCAGGGCCCCGTGGCCGCCACGGATGGCGGCGCGAACCCGGCGTTTCACCCCTCGCCAGAGGCCGACCGGCCGGGCAAGGCAGGCACCCGGGCCCTCGCCCGGCCGCGGCTACCCGCCGTCGGCCCTCTCAATCTCCCGGATCAACTGCTCGACGGCCATCACCGGATCGGGAAGAGCAACCGGCTCCGCGCCCGTCGGGGCGACACGGGTCCCGGCCGGCAAGGAGGCCGGGACGGCGAGGGGCCCCTCCGCCCGGAGCGCCCCGCGCAGAAGGGCCACCATCCTGTCGCGCTCGTCGGCCGACAGGGATTCCTTCATCACCCGCCGGCGTTCCCGCAGAACCAGCCCGGACGAGCGGGTGGTCACCACCTCGCGGTCCTCGAGGGCCAGGTCCTCCAGGGCAGTCAGAGTGCCGCTCGCCACCCGGCCGCCCATGTACATTCCCACAAAAGCTGTCACCAGCGGCGACCATGAGGCCAGGCCGATGTCCGGCCGCCCGGCCGCCGGGGCGCCGCCTCCGTCCGGAACCGGGGCGGGGCCCCGCCC
>CAZKPI010000911.1:0-2004 GCA_964554555.1 uncultured bacterium | reverse complement strand
CGTTCCGCTTGGCTTCCAGGACCCCGATCTTACCGGCGGTTCGCACGAGGAGGGCGGGGGCGGGCCCGCCTCGGCCGCGGCCGGCCTGGCCTCTGCCCCCGCCGGTCACCTGACCGGCCGGCCCGCCTCGCCGCCGGCGAGGGTGAAGGAGCCGGTCCAGCCGCCCGAACCGCCCGACAGCCCCAAGCCGAAGGGGCCCGCCGTCAAGCTCCTCGAGCCGGCCGCCGGCACCCGCATCGCCGGCGACCTGCTGATCAGGGCCAAGGTGCCGGTGAAGGCGAAATCGGTCGAATTCTTCTTCGAGAAGACCCCCCTGAAGACCTTCGAGAACCAGGCCGAGGGGACCTGCGAACACCTCGTCCCGGCCGGCGAGGTGCTGGTCCCCGGCCGGCGGGTGGTCAAGGTGGCGATGACCGACGAGACCGGCCGCCGGACGCAGGACCAGGCGGTCGTCGAGATCCTGAAGCCGCTGGTGACGGTCGCCATCGTCCATCCCGCCGATGGCGGCGGGTATTGGCGCGACGACCGGTTCGCCGCCGCGGTGACCGGGGAGGGCTGTGACCTGGTCGAGTTCCTCCTCGACGGGGCGGTGATCCGGTCCTTCCCCGCCGATTCGACCGCCTCGGCCGCCCGGTTCGAACTGCCGGTGCCGGTGGCCACCCTGAGCGTCGGCCAGCACGCCTTCGAAGTCCGCGCCACCATGGACGACGGGCGGCAGGCCTCCGATGCCGTCTCCTTCCGGGCCCTGGTGCCCATCCCGACCGTCCGGTTCGTCTCGCCGAAGGACACCGAGGAGGTGTTCGGCCAGGTTCAGGTCGTGATCGAGGCGGACAGCGGCTGGAAGGAGACGGCCATCCGCGAGATGGTCTGGTACCTCGACGGGGTGCGGAAGGACGCGACCGCCTCGCCGACCATCCAGGCCGTCTGGGAGACCGCCGACGTGCCGACCGGCCCGCACGAGCTGGTGGTCACCATGGTCAACGAACTTGGCCGGACCGCCTCGGCGGCGGTGCGGGTCAATCTCATCCAGCCGGTGTTCTCGGTGACGGTGAAGGGCATCACGCCCGGGCAGGTGCTGACCGGCGATGCCATGGCCACCGTGGAGGTGATCGACGAGACGCCCGGAGCGAAGATCGACCGGGTGACCATCAGCCTTGACGGCAAGCCCTACCAGGTGTCGAAGGAGCGGTCCTTCCTGTTCACCCTGCGGATCGACGACCTTCTGCCCGGCAAGCGGAGCCTCGCCGTGGAGGCGGTGCGCACCGACGGCAAGACCGCCAAGACCGTCCTGCCCGTCGTCGCCAACCCGCGTGACCGGCGCACGGTGTTCTTTGTCGCCGCCGACAGCGCGGGCCGGCCCGTACCGGTCACCGACCTGGCCAGCATGGCGCTGGTGGTGAAGGAGGACGGCAAGGCCGTCGGCAGTTACACCCTCCAGCCGGCCGGCGCGGTTCCCCTCCGGTTTGGCCTCCTCCTCGACCTGTCGGCCAGCATGAAAGAGGACCAGAAGCTGGTTCACGCCAAAAAGGGCCTCGCCGCCTTCATCGACGCCCTGCGCCCCGAGGACCGGGCCTTCCTGGTCACGTATTCCGACACCGCCCAGGTGGCGGCCGAGTTCACGGGGGAACCCACGAGACTGCACCAGGAGCTCGAATATCTTGCCCCGAAACGGGGCAGTGCCCTGCTCGATGCGGTGAACCTCGGGGTGGAGGTCGCCAACCGCGCCGGCGGGCACACCGTACTGGTCCTGCTGGCTGACAGCGGCGACGAGACGGTGAACGGGCGGGCCCGGGCCAGCCTGCACCAGCCGGGGGCGATCCTCGAGTTTGCCCGGAACGCCAACGTGCAGATCTTCACGGTGAGCCTGGGAACCCTTGCCCCGAGCGCGGTATCCGATGGCGAGGCGGAACTGCGGGCCCTGGCGAAGGAGACCGGCGGCCGCCATCTGCGGGTGACGAACCTGGGCGAACTGCCGGCGGTGCTGACCGGCCTGATGCGGGAACT
>CAZKPI010000910.1:0-2005 GCA_964554555.1 uncultured bacterium | reverse complement strand
TGTCCTATCTCGACTGCCTGGCCCGCCAGCCCGGCACCGAAGCCGCTCTGACCTTCGAAGGCCAGGACCTCCTCGACCGCCACGGCGACGCCCTGCGCCGCCAGCCCCCGGCCGGCCAGATCGCGCTCCTGCAGAGACTTGGCGAGATCTTCGACCTGCGCGGGTTCCCCCTGCACCGGCTCGAGATCCTCCAGATCCTGGCCCGCCACCCGGCCACCGCCAGCGAGGCCAACCGCCTCCTGCCCATGGCCCGCGAGACCGTCAGACTGCGCGCCCCCGATCTCCTCGAGCGGATCGAGGCCGCCATGGTCATGAACGAGCTCGACCAGGCGAAGAACCTGCTCGAGCGCCTGCGCGCCGCCCAGCCCGACCTGCCCCAGCTGGCCCGCCTCGCCTCCCGCCTCGACACCATCCGCAAGGTCCAGTCCCTCCTCACCGAGGCCTCCATCGCCCTCCAGCGCCGCGACACCGCCCAGGTCAAGCGGCTGTGCGACCAGGTCCTCGAGCTCGATCCCAACAACCCCAACGCCCGCGCCTACCTCGCCCAGATCGCCGCCCCCGTCGCCTCGGCCGCCGCCCCGGCCGCACGGGTCGCGGATCCCCGGGCCGCCCGCCGGGCCGATCTCCTCGCCCGCCTGGCCCGCGCCGTCCAGGACGAGGACCTCGCCGAAAGCCGCCGCCTGCTGAAGGATCTGATCGCGCAGGGCTTCGCCGCCGAAGAGCACTTCCGCCAGCTCGCCGCCATCGACAAGGAACTGGCGCAGGGGCGGCTGTTCGCCCCCGAACGGTTCGAGGACGCCCGCCGCCTGATGGACGCCGGGAAGTGGCCGGAACTGCACCGGTTCCTGAACCGCAACCCCGCCCTCGGCGACTCCCTCGAACGCATCATGGCCGTCTGGGACATGCGCCTGGCCGCCGCCTTCTTCACCGGGTCCAAAGACGACCAGGACCTGCTGGCCGACACCGACCGCATCGCCGCCAAGAACCCGAAATCCTTCTGGTGCCCCTACGTCCGCATGCGCATCGCCCTGCGCCGCAATGAGATGGCCGAGGCCGAAAAACAGCTCGGGCTGGCCCGCGCCATCAGCCCCGATCACCCGCTCCTGACCTGGTGGGGCCGCCTGCTCTGGGTCTGGCGCCACGGCTGGAAGATCGTTCCCTTCGTCCTGCTGGCCTTCTTCTACCTCGCCGCCAAGGGCATGTTCTGGTTTCTGAACCTGTGGGAGAACGGCTACTGGACCCGCACCGCCTGGCTCGGCCGGTTCCTCCCCCGCCTGGCCCTCGCCTCCCTCGAACGCCGGTTCGGCACCGTCAAGGAAGACTGGGCCCGCCAGCGGATGTTCGAGCTCCTCACCCAGTATGCCTTCGCTTGCGGCCACAAGGAGAAGGGCGTCCGGTATGCCGAACTGCTCCTCGAGATGAAGGCCCAACACCCCCTCGCCGTGCAACTGCTCGGCCGGCACTACCTGGCGGCCCCGCTGAAGCCCGCACAGACCGGTTTCCTGCTCACCTACCTCAAGCTGTTTCCCGACGACAAGGATGCCCTGGCCAAGGTCGGCAAATTCCTCCTCGCCACCAACCAGCTGACCGGCGACCACCTCGACCTCGCCCGCCGCTACATGAACGCCTTCCCGCAGGACCAGGACATGGTGGTCGCCGTCGGCCAGATGCTCGACGGCGCCGACGTGCTGTCGGTCACGGGGGAGACCCTCGAGATCATGGAAAAGGCCTGGCGCGTCTCGAACCGCGACGCCCTCTGGTGGTCGCTGTGGCGGGCCCTGGTGGTGAAGGGAAGCCACGAACGCGCCCTGACCCTGCTCGCCGAGGCCCTGCAGGCCGGCCGCCCCATCGACCCGGTCCGGCTCCCCGACGTGCTCGAAAGCCAGCTCGACCCCGTGGTGATGACCCTCCAGCGCGACATCACCGGCCTCGACAAGGCCGCCGCCGCCGCCGCCCTGTCCCGCCTGCCCAACCTGAAGTTCCTGACCGCCCGCCAGGCCGACCT
>CAZKPI010000909.1:0-2007 GCA_964554555.1 uncultured bacterium | reverse complement strand
AAGCTTTCCAGCGCCCCCACGGTATCGCGCAGTTCGGCCGCCTCCTCGAAGCGGAACTCGGCGGCCAGTTCGGCCATCCGGCGCCGCATCCCCTCGAGGTCGGGCAGTTCGCGCCCCGACAGGATCTCCACCGCCCGGTCGGCGGCCTTCCGGTATTCCTCAGGGGTGACCGCCCCGATGCAGGCCCCCATGCACTGGCCGAGATGGTGGCGCAGGCAGGCCTTCTTCTCAGGCCGGTCGGGGCGCAGGCGGCGGGTGCCGGCGCACAGGCGCAGGGTGCGGGAAAGCAGGTCGATGATGCGCCGGAGGCCGCCCTCGTCGGGAAAGGGCCCGAAGTAGGCGTTGCCGTCGCGGAAGGAGACCCGGCGCACCTTCTCGATGCGGGGGAACGGTTCCGACAGGGTGACCCGCAGGTAGGGGTGGGTCTTGCTGTCCTTCAGCATGACGTTGTAATGGGGCTGGTGGCGCTTGATCAGGTTGTTTTCCAGGATCAGCGCCTCGACCTCGGTGCCGGTGACGATGAACTCGATGTCGGCGATGGCGGCCACCAGGAACCGGGTCTTGGCGTCGCGGCGTTTGCCGGTAAAATACGACCGCACGCGGTTTTTCAGGGACCGCGATTTGCCGACGTAGATGATCTTCCCTTCCCCGTTCCGCATCAGGTAGACCCCGGGGCGGGCGGGCAGGGTGGCCAAAAGCCGCTTCAGGCGGCCGGGTTCGATGCGGGACTTTCCCATTTGTCCAACAACAGCCAGCCGACGGCCAGGCCGAGCACCATGAGGGTGCCTCCCAGACCGAAGAAGAAGCCCGTGCCCAGCTGGGGCAGGGCCAGGTTGGCGGTGAACATCGCCACCAGGCCGCGCAATCCCATGTGCAGGGTGTAGACCGAGGCAAACACGCCGATCTCGGTCTCGGGGGCCATGGTCAGCACCAGCACCGGCCAGCACAGGTCGAACGAGGCGTTCATCACGCCCGTGAGGGCGAAGGGGATGGCCAGCCATTCCAGGCGGGGGGCGAAGTGGAAGACGAGCGGGTTGAAGACCCCGGCGATCATGCCGATCAGCAGGCCGCGGGTGCCCCCGATGCGGCCGAGCAGGGCGCCGATGGCGGCGTAGCTCCCCATCTGCAGAAGGCTGGTCAGGCCGTTGAGATACCCCAGCGCCGCGTTGGTGATATGGAACCGGTCGACCAGCATGGTGGGAAGGGACCCGACGACCAGCAGGTTGCCAAACCCAAAGAAGAGAACAGTGACGTTCAGCCAGAAGAAGGCTTCCGAACTCGCCAGAGTGCGGAGGATGTCGCGCGGGCCGATCGAGACCGGCGAGAAGATTGGTGACCGGTCACGGGGGAACATGTGCCAGAAGCCGAACGACGAGACCGACCCGGACACGCCGGCCAGCAGGAACGGCAGGAAGAAGTGGCCCTGGTCCATCAGCAGGCCGCCCATGGCCGATCCGGCGATCATCGCGCCGGCGATGAAGAACCGGACCAGTCCCATGGCCAGGCCCCGCCCCTGGGGCGTGTACATGTCCTTCAGCACCCGGGTGTAGGCGGCCAGTCCCAGCGATTCCACGAACTGGGCGGTCACGTAGAAGGCCAGGATCCAGCGCGTGGTCGAGGACAGGCCGATGAAGGCGATGCAGAACCGGGAGAAGAACGTGGGGATGGTGACCAGATCGAGGGCGCGAAAGCCGTTCAGATACCGGTAGAGGGGAAAGGCCGCCACCAGCGACAGGAACGGGGCGGCGAGGGACAGACCCATCTCGAACGGAGTCGCCTCCAGACGCTTGAGGATCACGGGGATGAACGGAGCCGAAAAGCCCAGAAAGAACCCGTAATACGCCCCGGCCACGGCATCGAGAATGTAGTTGCGGCGGTCCGGCGGGGGAATCCGGCTGGCAAAGGGGAACATCGGCGGGTTCGCTCTGCCCTGGCTGGGAGGGTCGGCGGGGGGCCGGCCGGTCAGGGGGTCGTGCCGTCGCGGGCCGGCGGCTGAGGAGACGGCGA
>CAZKPI010000908.1:0-2008 GCA_964554555.1 uncultured bacterium | reverse complement strand
CAGATGGGCGACGGGGAACCCCTGCCGCAAGCCGTCCCGCCCGAGCAGGTCGGGGAAACCATCCAGGACGACCGCATCACCCGGTTGCTGGAGGCGATCCTGGTCACCAAGCAAACCCGCCAGGGCTCCGGCGGCGGCCTCCCTTCCCTCATCGATTCCCCCGAACTCCGCAACCACCGGTCCATCCATTCCCTCGAACAGAAACTCGGAGAGATCTGCACCCTGCTCACCGAAATGCAGAAATCCGCCACCCAGGCCTTGCAGGCCACCCCGGCCCTGCCTCCAGGCCTCGCCTTCCTGCGGCAACGCCTGGAGGCGGTCGAGTTGCCTCCGCACGTTCTCGACGACCTGATGGCCTGCTTCCAGCGCGACTTTCCGGCACCCGCCCTGCGGGAGCCTGCCGCCGCCCGGGAGGAGTTCACGCGGTGCCTCCGCAAGAAACTGCGGTTCGGCAACGGCCCGGGCCCCGGCGCCTCCCGACAGCCCTGCTTCAACATCCTCCTCGGACCCACCGGCGTCGGCAAGACCACCACCATCGCCAAGCTGGCCGCCACCTACGCCCTGAACGTGGTGGAAGGGAAGTCGGTGGCCCTGGTAACCACCGACACCTTCCGGATCGGAGCCACGGGACAGCTGGCGCAATTCTCCCAGATCATGGGGGCGGAGTTCGAGATCGCCTACGCCCCCGACGACATTCCCGCCCTCATCCAAAAGCATCAGGCGCGGGACATCATTCTGGTCGACACGGCCGGGCGATGCCAGAAACAGGAAAAGGAACTCGAGGAGCTGAAGCGGTTCGTCGAACGGTTCCCCTCCCCCACCAAGTATCTGGTCCTCTCGGCGACCACGAAATATTCCGATATGATAGAGAATGTCCGTCAGTTCGGAAATGTCGGGTTTGACCATCTCATCTTCACCAAGGTCGATGAAACCAACTCCGTGGGGCCGCTCCTGGCACTGCTGTTCGAGACCTCCGGGAGCCTGGCCTACATCACGGACGGGCAAAACGTGCCGAACGACTTTCGCCCCGCCGACCTCGATTTTTTCCTCCAGCGCATCTTCGAACCTGGCTGAGCGCCAGACCACCGGCCCCGGCCAGAGATCTGCCAGTCCGCCACCCCTGCCCGCTCCGGGATTTTTCGGGCGCGGGCGGAACTCTCCGGTTCTCCCCAGCCATCGGCGGCTGACTGCCCCGTCGGCGGCATCCGACGGCACCATTCCCTGCCCCCCGCGTAGGGGCCGGAGCATCGAAGCGCGCCGCGACTGTGCCTATCCCCCCTGAAGGTCCCCTGGAGGCGAAAAAGGAATCGCCATTGCCGGGCGACTTTTGTATACTGTAGGTTTGTGAACTGATTTCCAAGGCCGAGGCCCTCGAGGAGTCAAGGTGGATATCGATCTCAGCCAATACATGGGAATGTATGTCGATGGTTCCCGTGAAAACCTTGATCTCATGGACAAACAGCTCCTCGCGCTGGAGGACGACCCGTCCAACCTCGAATCGATCGGCGAGATCTTCCGCGCCGCCCACACCCTGAAGGGAATGTCGGCCACCATGGGGTTCGAGAAGGTGGCCCACCTCACGCACGAGATGGAGAACATTCTCGACAAACTGCGGAACAAACAGCTTGAGGTTCATCAGGGCATCATCGACCTGCTCTTCGAAACCTTCGACGTCCTGCGGGTCCTGGTCAACGACAGCATCTCGGCCACCGATTCCAACGTCGATCTGGATACCATCTCCAAGAAACTCTCGGAAGCGGCGGCGGGCCAGGGGGTCGCCGCCCGCAAGCCGGAGGCGCAGACCATCCAGGCCCAGCCGGTGGCGGTCCCGGCGGCCGCCCCCGCCGGGGCCGGGGGCACGGGCAAACCGGAACTGGCCGACATGGCCATGAACGAGTTCGAGATGCAGGTCCTGCTCGAAGCCGCCCAGCACCAGGTGAACATCTACTACATGAAGGTGCAGTTGGTTCCCGACTGCCTGTTGAAAGCCCCCCGGGCCTTCATGGTG
>CAZKPI010000907.1:1411-2010 GCA_964554555.1 uncultured bacterium | reverse complement strand
CCGTTCCCGGCCGGCCGGCCGGGGCGTCGTCGTCCGCCGCGGCGGCCCGGCGCGGGGAGCCGGCCACGCCGTTCGTGCAGGAGCGGTTCCTGGCCGACTGGACGCCCGACCGCACCTGGTTCTGGCAGAGAGACCGGGCTGTGGTTGGGCATGACCTGAAGATCGCCTGGAACCTGCAGAGGCTGGCGGCGGCCTTTCCCGACCCCGAGTTCCGGCGGGTGGCCCGGGACCTGCTGGCCGCCATGCCGCGGGTCGGGCTCGACCGGCAGAGGGGGGGGTGGTATGACGTGGTCGAGCGGCGGCGGCCGGAGGGGCGGCGGTTCCATCCGTTCGTCTGGCACGACCGCAAGGTCTGGTGGCAGCAGGAACAGGGCATCCTGGCCTCCGCCCTGCAGGCCGGCCGTGAGGGGGACCCCGCCGCCCTGGCCCTGGCGCGGCTGTCAGCCGCCTTCTACAACAACTGCTTCCTCGACCACTACGACGGCGGGGTCTACTTCCACGTGACCGCGCAGGGACAGCCGTTCGCCCTGGGCGACGAGCGCATCAAGGGCGGCCACGCGATGGGCGGCTACCACGCCTTCGAGCTGTGCTACCTGGCC
>CAZKPI010000907.1:0-1354 GCA_964554555.1 uncultured bacterium | reverse complement strand
GGCGGCGGGCGCGGCCCCGCTTCTGGCCATGCCCGACCTTCTGCCGGTCGACCGGCTGGTGCTGGCCGGGGTCGAGGTCGACGGGCGGCCGGTGAGCCTCGCGCCCGGCGCGGGCCCCGACGTCGATGTGGGCGCCCTGGCCCCCCGCGGCGGCCGCGTGAAGGTGCGCTGGCAGGGCCGGAAAAACCCATAGCTCCGCAGGAAAGCTGGCCGAAGGGGCTTTGCCCCTTCCATTTCGCCAGGGTCAATGGCCCTGGCCCCTGTCTTCTGGCGAGGGGAGCGCGGCGGCGTTGCTCTCGCGGAAGCTCTGCTTCGCGGTTCGTCAGCGGTGGGGCGGACTATGGGAATAACGGGGCCGGGGTCAGGGTTTTTCGGCGCGGTCCGCCTCGAGGATGAGCTTGAGGGCCAGGGCGGGGCCGCCGTGCCCGACCGGCCATGGCGTTGAAAACGCCGGTTATGGTGATCCCCGGCGCGCTTTGCCTGGGAGACAGGTGCAAGCGGGGAGGGGATCTGATATAGAATCAGGCATCCCATCTGAACGGAGGTTGTCCATGCGCAAGATGATGCAGGGAATGGTCCTGATGGTCCTGGTCGCCTGTTCAGGGGTTCTCGCCGCAGAAGGGCCGGTGGGTGACAGCGGGCCGGCCGCCTTCAAGAAGGTCAAGGCGGCCCTTGATTTCCTCGACGACACCCTGACGGTGCCGGGAGTGAGATTCCAGGACCTGCGTATTTCCCCGACCGTGCGGTGGGAAAAGGGATACGAGATTCCCGTCGAAAGCGGTTTCCTGGCGCTCCAGGACGGAGTGGTTCCGGTCCTGAAGAAGATCCAGGGCTATGCCTTCGCTGACACCCGGCTCGTGAACCGGGCCATCACCATGTCGGTGTCGGCCGAACGCACCGACAGCGGGGTGCTGTTGACCGTCACCCTGAACCACGCCCTGGTGTGCGGCGAACCGGCCGGGCGGCCGCACGTCGACCTCTGGAACGAGCGAATGGTCAAGGTCTTCTCCTCGCTGTTCCAGGCCTCGACCTGCGAACCCAGGGTCAAGGCCGGCCAGCCGGTCGCAGAAGGCGGGCCGGCCACCTGGCTCACCAACGTCCGCCTGGACAGCGACGGCCGCCTGCAGGTAACCGGGTATGCCCTCAGCTTCAAGGCGGCCACGGCGTTGGTGGAGGCCTTGTACAAGACCGGGAACTTCCCCGAAGCCTATCTGTGCAACCTCAATCGCAACACCTACGAGAAGGTGCCCGTCTGGCGGTTCGACCTCGTGGCAACCACCGCGAGCGCGGGCGACGAAAGTGACGGCCGCCGCTGAGCGGGAAGGCCGGGCGGGGCGGCCAGCCGTGGGGGGGC
>CAZKPI010000906.1:0-2017 GCA_964554555.1 uncultured bacterium | reverse complement strand
AGGCTGGCCGCACCGGCATGGCCGCGCCCCCCCCGGGGGCTTCCCTCCTCGATGATGGTCTGCGGGGTCCCCTGCCGCGCCGCTTCCTGGACCAGCGGGAGCAGCCAGAACGGGTGGACGTCCCGTTCCACCAGGAGGGAGGTCTGGCATGCCTCATCAGGAAAGGTTTCGGTCGTCCAGTACGGGTCCTGTTGCGCCCAGCCGGAAAGCTCGACCGGGGCAAGGAAGAAGCGCGGGGCCAGCCGGCTTTCCCCGCCGTCCCCTTCCCGGAAACCCCCGACCGCCGCCTCGCCCGGCCCAGGGTGCCGGCCCGTTTTCGGCGCCTCCCCTCCGGGCGCCGATCTGCCCCGGCTCCACAAGCGGGCGGTGTGGAAGTCGAGCGCCTCGGAGTCGAACTTGGACTTGAACACGTAACGGGAGGAGCCGCGGCTGGGCAACAGGCAGGAGGACAGGTAGGTGTTGGTGTCGAGCAGGCGGAACTCGGCGACCTCCTCGGGAGCCTGGGCCATCGAGGTCCTGACCGTCGGGCTGATCGAGGACTTGAAGAACCCTTCCACCTCGTCCAGGCCGATTCCCAGCATCATCTCCTCGCCCTGCGGTTCCTCCGGCGGGTCCCGGTCATCCCGGTTGAGGGCCCGCAGAACCCGCGCCCCCTGGTAGGCCGAACCCTTGAAAATGAGGGCCAAGGCCTCCTCCTGGGAGGACCGGAACGCCACCGGGTTGATGGAACGGGAAGCGAACAAGGGATCCTTCAGCAGGAGACCGCGCTCCGCGGCCCGCCGGTTGAACCAGGCCACCAGGCAGTCTCCCAGCCGTTTCCGGTCCCCCCCCCGCCGGGCATCGACCCTCGCCAGCGCCGCCTGCAGATCTGAACGGTCAATCAGGAGGCGGGTCATGGCCAGGTTCCAGCCCAGGACGAGGGGACGGGTGCGGTCGATGGCGGCGAACGAATCCCGCAGTTCCCCCTCGACCTCGGCGGGGAGCCCGGCCCGGCGCTGGCGGAAGGAGCATTCCACGGCCAGACTGCCGATGAGCAGTGGGGGAAGCAGCATCGCCAGCAGGGTGACCAGCACGCCCAGCACCAGCCAGGCCCAGCCGGAACGGCCGGTCGCCATCCGGAACCAGAGAAGGCCGACTCCGGCGGCGGTCCAGACCACGATGCCGAGAGGCGCCGCCCGCCGCAGGACGTTTCCCCCCTCCTCGACCGGGGGCTCGGGCAGGGCCAGCAAAACCTGGTAGACCCCGTCCTGCACGACCGTGAGCTGTTGGCAGGAATATCCCGCCGGCGGGCTGTTCATCGGGTCTTCCCCCGGGGCGGCCCCGCCGAGCCCCGGGTGTCTCCAGGTGCGCCGGGCGGCGCCTTCCCCCGTGCTCACCTCCAGCAGGATGCCTTTCTCTCCCATGTCCTCCAGCAGGCATTGCATGCCGTGGTCGATCGTCAACGCTTCGGGGGCGGCCACCAGAAGAATGGCCCCCCGGAGGGTTTGACGGCGCCGGCGGGCGCCGGGCGCCAGAGGCCGGAGGACGGTGTCCGCCCCGGACCGCCCTTCCAGGTCGTCATCGAGGATGGGAACCCACCATAATTCCAGGGGACGGCCCTGAGGCATCAGGCTGACAAACCGCCCGATGGTATCGACCACGGGGGCCAGAGAGCCGAGGCCGAGGCGGGTGGTCAGCGCCGCGGTCATGTCGTAGTATTCCTGGTATCGGGTCCCCGAGACATCGCACCGGAAAAACTGGAACAGTTCGAACAGGTCGAGCCGGTGCAGATCGGGGCCGCTGTGAAACTGCCGGGGAGGGGCCAGCTCCTGCGGCCGCGCCGCCGCGTCGGCCGCCGAAGGGAAGGACAGCACGTGCCACCGCAGGGGCGGAATGGTGCGGCTGGCGGACCCCAGGAGGGCCGCGCACCCCTCGGCCAGGAAACCCACGGGATCAGGGCGCCCCGCCGCCTGGCCGATCAGGGCTGATACCTGCGCGGCCAGATGGTTTTCGATCTGCCGCCGGGTCTCGAACGAAT
>CAZKPI010000905.1:0-2024 GCA_964554555.1 uncultured bacterium | reverse complement strand
GGCCGATTCGATGCTCTGGGCGATGATGTGCGGGGTGATGAGGATGATCAGTTCCTGCGAACTGCCGGTCTTGCCGGTGAAGTTGAACAGGGACTTGATGATCGGGATGTTGCCCAGGAGCGGGATCTTGTTCCGTTCCTTGGTCTCGTTGTCGCGGATCAGGCCGCCGATCAGGATCTCCTCGCCGTCGCGGACGCGGATGGTGGTCTTGGCGGAGCGGGTGCCGATGACGGGATACATGCCGTTGTTGGACCAGCTTTCCACGAAGGACACTTCCGGTTCGGCGTCGACGGTGATGTAGCCGTCGTCGTTGATGCGGGGGGTGATCTTCAGCTTGATACCGGTGTCCTTTTCCTTCGGGGGCTGGTCGGCGCCGCCGGGGTAGATGACCTTGGTGCCCACCACGATGTTGGCTTCCTGGCCGTTCACCGCCGAGATCTTGGGATTGCTCAGGACCTTGCTCTCGTTGTGGGTTTCCAGGATGGCGAGGGTGGTGCGGAAGATCAGGTTGTCGCGGTAGAAGTCGCCGAGGCCGAACAGCTCACCCTGGGGCCGGGCGAAGGTGCCGCCCTGGTAGAGGGTGGAGTCGGGGTTGGCCGCGAAGTATTCCTTGGTGCGGAAGATGGGGGCCGCGCTCAGGTCCTGCACGGCATCTTCCAGACCGGCCTGCCACTTGAACCCGAGGTTCTTGGTGGCGTTGGTGGTCACTTCGACGATCTTCGACTCGATCATGACCTGGTGGACGGGGGTGTCGATGGTCTCGATGAGCTTCTTCACCTCGTCCAGGATGTCCTTGCCGCCGGAGACGATGACCGCGTTGATGCGCTCGTCGGTGGCGACCTTGACGTCCTTCTTGATGGTCTGGGCGATGATCTTGCTCACGTCGGCGGCCTTGGCATACTGCAGTCGCTTGGTGATGGTCAGGCCTTTCTCGAAGGCCTCGATGAGCTTCTTCTCATCGGCCAGGATCCAGGTGTTGCCGATCTTGCGGACGGCGAACCCGTTGGTCTTGGCGATCAGGTTCATCGCTTCCTCGTAATAGACGTCGTTGAGGCGAACGGTGACGTTGCCGCGGACGCTCTTCTCGGCGATGATATTGGTGCCCGACTTCTGGGCGATGATCTTGATGATCTCACGGATGTCCGTGTCGCGGAAGTCGAGCGAGATGTTGTCTTCGGCAAGGGCCGAAGACGCCAGCAGCAGGACCCACGCCGCCAGCACCAGGTAGAGGGTTTTTCTCTGGGTACCCGTGGAACTCATTCTTTTCCACCTCCGATCGGAAATGTCCGACGCATTTGTTCCCGGTTGGAATAGATGACAAGGCGATCAGCTAGTACATCGACAACTTTGAACTTTCCATCCACAGTCATTTCTTTGTGAACGACGAATGGTCGGTTTTCGAAGATGATCATGGCCAGACGTTCCGATTCGTTGCCGCAGATCCCGGAGACGAAGATCTGGATGGGGGGGATGAGGGGAGGGGTCTGGGTGGCGACAACGGGGGTGGGGTCTTTTTCCCTCTGCTTGGGAGGTTCAGGAGGCGGCCGCTTTACCACCAGGGGCTTGAACGGGTCCTTCCCTTCGACGCCGGGAATGAACTTGTGGGTGTTGGAAAGGGCCTGCACCTGGGCGGGTTCCTCGTCGAGGGCGGCGAGGGGGTCCTGGCCGGCCGGCTGGTCGGCCGGGGCGGCCAGGGCGGCGGCACCGTCCGTCGGATCGGAGCCGGGGCCGGATTCCTGGGCGAGGCCGGGGGCGGTCAAGGCCAGGGCGAGAGCCAGGGTCGAGGCCAGGGTCCATCGCGAGGCGGCGGTGCACAGCATGGGGTCCCCCTTTCCTTTCCTTATCCTGTTCGTTCGGTTCCCGGTCAGCCAGGTCCCTATTCCTTCCCGCCGCCGATGGGGAAGGTGCGCCGCATCTGTTCCTTATTGGAGTAGATGACGAGGCGGTCGGGGAGGATGTCGACGACCTTGAACTTGCCGTCGACGACCATATCCTTGGACACGACGTAGGGTTTGTTCTCGAAC
>CAZKPI010000904.1:0-2025 GCA_964554555.1 uncultured bacterium | reverse complement strand
CGGCGGCCGGCCAGGAGGCTCCCTCCGCCCCCTGATCCCGGGAAGAGGCTTCCTCCCAGCCGATCGGCCTCCGGTCGGCGGGAACCCATGGTCTGCGGCTCTGGCGGCCGGCCGGCTCCTGCCTCAGCCGAGGAACCAGGCAAGAAGGTCGCCGGCGAACGCCGTCAGGCCGCCGCCAACGACCAGCACCCAGATCGCCCAGTACCGCCCCGCCGGGTGATCGTCCGTGCCCGGCGCCGCGATGGACTTGCCGCGCCGGGCGGGGCGGCCGGCCTCGTCGTCTTCGTCACCCCCGTCGGACAACAGGCGGTCCCATGCCGACAGCCCATGGAAGAAAAAGGCCACCAGCAGAAGGAACAGGCAGAAATCGAACAGCGCCACCCACATCGGGACCGCCACCGCCTGGTTTGGAATGGGGAAGGCGCCCCCATTCTACCAGGAAGCCCCCGGGCATGGAATCAGACTTCCGGGCTTTTTTTCGTCGTGACCGGCAAGGTCTTCGCCGGCGGGAAGCGCCTCCGGTAAACCGACCCGGTATCCAGGGAAGATACGGGAGCGGGCCCCCGCCGCGGCGCCCCGGCGGCCGTCGCGGTCAGCTCTTCGGCTCGCGGGCCCGCAGTAACTGGGAAACCGTCACACAGCGGTACCCGGCCTTCTGCAGGGCCGTCAGCAGGACGGGCAGAACCCGCAGGGCGCCTGAATGGATGTCGTGGAACAGGATGACCGACCCGGGTGAGGTTTTCCTCAGCACCCGCGCCAGCATGGCGTTGGGGTCGCTCAATTGCCAGTCGCGGCTGTCGGCGTCCCACAGGATGTGGTGCCACCCCTGGCGGTGGATCATGGCCCGCACCTCGGCGTTGGTGTGCCCGTAGGGGGGGCGCACCAGGCGGCAGGTCTGGTTGGTCAGGGCCGCGACCAGCTCGGCAGTCCTCTGCAGGTCGGCCAGGGCCGCCCCCGCTCCGCGCTTGGCCAGGGACTTGTGGTTCCAGGTGTGGTTGCCCACCTCGTGCCCGGCCTCGGCCATGCGGGCCAGGAGGTCCGGATAGGCCTCGGCGCGACTGCCCAGCACGAAGAAGGTGGCCCGCGCCCCGTGACTCTGCAGGAGGTCCAGCACGCGGGGGGTGTATTCGGCGTGGGGCCCGTCGTCGAAGGTCAAGGCCACCATCCGGTTGGGAGCTCCCTGGGCAACCTTCTCCAGGTAGGCGGCGCACGTCTCCACGCTTAGGGTCACCGGCAGATCCCGCTCCGATCCGGAGCGCCAGGGCCGCCCGGTGTCCCCGGGAGCCCCGGTGGTCCTGCTTCCGGCGGCCTGGGGCTCGACGGCCTGGTCCATCGGCAAGAGGGGAAGGCCGTCGAGGCTGGTCGGCGGCTTGTAGGCATAGGCGGCCGCGTCGGCTCCTCCCGCGCCTGAAACGACGTCTCCCGTGCCCCCGTCGGCTCCTCCCGAAGGCAGAACGTAGCCAAGATCCTGCAGTTTCTGTGCCGCCGGCTCGAACGAGGGGTTCTGCCGCAGGCAGGCCTGGAAACACCGGGCCGCCTCGAGGTAGCGTCCCCGGTCCTTTTCCAGCAGGCCCAGGTTGTAATGGATCCAGAACGACGGGGCGATGGACAGGCCCGCCTGATAGACGCGGATGGCCTCCTCCAGGCGCCCTTGCGCCTTGAGGGCGGAACCGAGGTTGTTGTACAGGTGGATGTAACGGGGGTTGATGGCCAGCCCGCGGTTCCATAGCAGGATGGCGTCGTTCAGCCGTCCGGCCCGGGCATACAGGATCCCCAGGGAGTTCAGCGTCCCGACGTCGTGCGGGTTCCGGCGAAGCCGTTCGGCGAGGATGGAAAACTCCCGCATGATGTCCTGCGGGGAGGATGGATCGAGGGCCTGGCCCAGCCCCGGGCCGGGCCACCCCGCCATCCACAGCACCGCAAGCAGGCCGGCCAGGGCGAACCCGGGCGGGCGGCCTTTCTTCTGCCGCGGGGGAGGAATCCCCGGAACGACCGATGGAGGGTTGATGATGATGTCTCCTGATG
>CAZKPI010000903.1:0-2033 GCA_964554555.1 uncultured bacterium | reverse complement strand
GCGGGCGGGGGCGGGGGCGGGCCGGGCCTGCCGGTTCTCGACCCGACCGGCGGGCGGCATCCCGTCGGCCCCCGGATGCCGGCGGGGGGCGGGCGCCCCGCCGACTTCGGCCAGCAGACTGAACAGCTCCCACTGACGCAGGAACTCATGGAACCGGCTGTCGCCAAGCCGGTCGACGGACCACGCCAGGTCGGCGAGGGCCGGCAGTCGGTCCACGTCGCGCCGGATGGTGGCCAGCTGGCGCGACAGCAGGGCCGACTCGCGCCCGGCTTCGACCAGGGCCCGCAGTTTCGCGTTGTCGATCTTGTCGAGCGAGGAGTAGAGGGCCTCGACCGACCCGAACTGCCGGATCAGCGCCAGACCTTTCTTCTCGCCGATGCCGTCGACGCCGGGAATGTTGTCGGAGGCATCGCCCTGCAGGGCTTTCAGGTCGATGATCCCCGCTGGGGGGAACCCGTAGCCCTGCTCGAAAACCGCCTGATCGACGACCTTGGTCTCGGTGATGCCCTTGACGCAGAGTTCAACCTTGACCCGGTCGTCGATGACCTGGAGCAGGTCGCGGTCCCCGGTCAGAATCAGCACCTCGTGGCCGCCCTCGCGTTTGGCCCGCTCGGCCACCGAGCCCAGCAGGTCGTCGGCCTCGAACTCGGCATCGGTCAGCAAGGGAATCCCCATCGCCTCGATCGCCTGATGGGCCAGGGGCAGTTGGGCCAAAAGCTCGGGCGGGGTGGGCCGCCGGTGAGCCTTGTACTCGGGGAAGAGCCTCTTGCGGAAGGTGTCGCGCGAGGTGTCGAAGGCCGCCGCGGCATAGGCGGGCCGCTTTTCCTTCAGCAGTTTGACCAGCATCTTGCAGAACCCGAACAGGGCCCCGGTCGGCTGGCCCGCCCGCGTCTTCAGATTCTTGCCGTCGGGCGCGTAGAACGCCCGGAAAACAAGGTTGTTGCCATCGATCAGCAGGCACAGGCCCATGGGTGGTCTCCTCCAGTGGTCTGCCGGGAAGTATACACGGTTGGCGGCCCGGCGCCGCGCTCCATCCCGGGCGGGGTCGGCCCGCCCGGGGGTATCAGGCCAGGACGACCGGCGAATCGTGCAGATCGGCGAGGGACAGGGCCGAGCGGGTGCCCCGCATCGCCGAGTTGACCGTACCCGCGCGGGCGGCGAAAAAGATGGTCAACACGAACAAGGCCTTGCCCAGCCAGCGGAAGAAGATCCAGCCCGGACCCATTCCGCGGCCGTCGGCCTCGACCACCCGCACCCCGCAGATCAGGCCCCCGACCGTCGCCCCCAACAGCCATTCCGAAAGGATGACGTAGCCGACGGTGGCCATCAGGAAGAACCCGAGGACGGCCAGGTCGCGGGCCTGACTGCCGGCAGGCAGGAGGCCCCCCTCGAGGGTCGCCCAGGCCGGCACCAGGATGAGGGCGAACATCACCGGCACGTCGAACAGCAGGGTCAGGGTCCGGCGGAACCATCCGGCCGGCTGGAGAGCCCAACTCCGTACCGGGGCGGTGATGCGGGCCCGCACCGCCGGCTCGGGGTCGGCCGCCAGGACGGCCGCCACCACCCGCCTGACCTCGGGGCTCTCATGGCCCTGAAGCAACCATGGGAAACGTCGGCGGAGCTCTGACAGGCGCAGGGGCTCCCGCATCAGGCCAACCACCGCCTCGGCCAGCGGCCGGTCGGCCAGCGCCTGGGCCTCGCTGTCGAGGTCATCGCTCCGGGGCGGGAACTGCCCGGAGGCCAGCGCGGCCGCGGCGGCCTGCCGCGCCTGGGCGATCCGGGCCTGATCGGCACCCGCCACGGCTCTCCCTCCCTGGCCGCCCGCCCAGCCATCACACGGACCGTGCCCCCCAGGGGAGGGGTCCGGCGGGAAAGAAGAGGGTGGCGCCCCGCCAGGAGCCACACCCCGGCCTGGCGGCGGAGGCGGCACGGAAACAGGGGGCGGCGTGGTCCGCGAAGGCGGCGGAGGAGGAGAAGCCCAGGCCGGCGGGGGCACCCGGGGCGGGGGGGCGGTGGGCCCCGGTCGGGGAGGC
>CAZKPI010000902.1:0-2034 GCA_964554555.1 uncultured bacterium | reverse complement strand
TGACCGCCTTTCTCCTGGTTTCCCGCTGGGGGGGTCAGCCCATCGGGGTTCCCGAGCCGCGGGTCAAGGCTGGCGAGAAAGTCTGGATCGATGCCGTCACCCGACGTCCGATCACCGAATCGTTCCTGGCCGCCGACAAGGAATTCCGGATGGGGGAGATCTTCCGCATCCAGGACCGGTTTGCCGATGCCGCCTCCTTCTACCGGGCGGCCGCCGCCCTCGACCCCACCCATGTCGAGGCCCAGGACCGTCTGGGCTACTGCCTGTACAAGATGAAGGATTTCTCCGCCGCCGAGGAGCAGTTCAAGGCCACCCTCCGGATCGACCCCCGGTTCTACCGCAGTCACTTCTATCTCGGCCGCCTCTACCGGCGCGCCCAGCGCTGGGAGGAGGCCCTGGCCGAGTTCCGGCTGGCCTTCGCCGCCAGGCAGGACCTCTCCCAGATCGGCATCGAGTATCTCGACCTGCTCCTCAGACTGGCCCTGTTCGAAGAGGCACGCCCGGTCGCGGGAGAGCTGGTGACCCGCTTCCCCAGCAACCGCCAGATCGCGGACCTCCAGGCCCGGCTCCTGAAGGAGGGCTCCTGATGAGCCAACCCTGCCGCCGGGGAGTCACCCTGCTCGAGGTCATCATGGCCATGGTGATCCTGACCATTGCCATCGTCCCGATGCTCGACGTCTTCGGGATCACCGGGCGCACGGTCGCCAAGAGCCAGAACCTGTCGCTGGCCGTCGGCCTGTCCCACAAGATCGCCCAGCACCTGCTCACCCTGCCCTACGATGCCATTGTCGACAAGGCCGAGACCGCGCTGGCCGACGGGTCCGACGATCAGGTCTTCAACCCCCTGGAAAACCCCGGCACCTCCCAGACAACGAACCGGCGGATCACCGCCGCCCATCTCCCCGAACTGCATGCCTTTTTGAAGAAATACTCGGTCCGCTACGCGCTCGACGTGGTCGGCGACGCGCCCAAGGACGTGAAGATCATCATCACCTGGATCGAACAGGGCCGGAACATGATGTACAGCCTGAGGGTCTATGTCAGCCGCCGCTGAACACCCCCGCTCGGCACCACGCGGCTTTTCCTTCGTCGAACTGCTGATCGCGGCCGGTCTGCTGGCCGTGATCGTCGGCATCGTCACCCAGTGGTTCTTCTCCCAGCGCCAGTATCAGGACCGCATCACGCGGCTCAGCGATATCCAGGAGAACCTCCGGCAGGCCACCTTCAACATGGCCAAGGAACTGAAGACCGGCCGGCAGGTGATCTGGCCCCGCGTGAACCCCGACCTGTCCCCCCGCACAGACTCGGTGCTGGTCTTCAAGAACTTCCGGGGCGCCATCATCGCCTTCTTCCACCGCCCCGCCGAGCGGAAGATCCGCCGGGTGGTCATCCCCAACGGTCCGGGCTCCCCGGTCGAGGATGCCGCACCCCTTGGCGACGGCATTGCCTCGCTGACCTTCACCACCATGGGCCCCGACAACAAACTGGTCTCCCTGCATCTCTCAACGGAAGGAGTGCATCACCTCGATGCCGTCCGCCTGGTCAACGAGTAACCTCCCCGCCGGCCGGGGCGAGGGCAGCCGAGCCTCCCCCGCGCCGCCCCTGCGGGCGGGGAACACGTCCCGTTTCCCGCCCGGGCGGCCGGTTGCCCCCCGCCCCCGCCGGCCGCGCGGGGTGGCCATGTTCTTCGTCCTCGGCATCGTGGCGGTCATGGTGCCGCTGTTGCTGTTGTTCTCCATGATCGGCAGTTCGCAGGCCAAGCAGGCCATGCATTTCCACGACCGCATCACCACCGAAGCCATCGCCTGGTCAGCCCTCGAGGCGGGCATCGCCCGCCTCCAGGCAAGCGGGGGAGCCGACCTGGTCTCGGGCAGTCTGTCGGAGGTCGACTACCAGTTCAGCCTCAACCCCACCGGCACCGGCATGGCGTCGCAGACCCTGTTCAACGTGTTCGCCCGCAGTCAGAAAGGCCCGTATACCTATATCTACCTGACTGTCTGCGAACAATTCCCCCGAGCGCCCGCCGCCCCGGCC
>CAZKPI010000901.1:0-2034 GCA_964554555.1 uncultured bacterium | reverse complement strand
GCGCCGGCCAGCCGGGCGTAGGGGCGGGCGCCGCGGGCCAGGGCGCGTTCCTCCCGTTCGAGCACGAGGAAGGCCCCGCCTTCGCCGGGAATGACCCCCTTCCCCGCCCTGTCCCAGGAGGCGAAGATACCCTGCTGTTGAAGGCTGACGAAGGCCAGTTCATGGGCCTTGACGTCGCAGGCGCCCACCAGGGCGCAGTCGGCCAGGCCCTCCTGCAGGGCGCGCAGACCGGCGGCGACCGCCGCCGCCCCCTGGCCTTCCCAGGGGTTGTAGACGGCGTTGGGGCCCTGCAGGTTCTCGAAAATCGAGACGAAACAGATCGGCATGTTGCTGAGGATCTTGAAACTCAGCGTGGGCCGGACGCGGTTCAGCGCGACCCGGCCGAAGATGCGCGGATCGAAGGCGCCGTTTTCGCCGGCGGAGTACCGGATGAGCGGGGCCACCTCAGGCAGGGCGATGCCGGCCAGGCCGGTGGCGCCGTAAAGGGCGATGGCGGCGGGGGGATAGTCGCGGCCCACCTGCAGACCCGCGTCGCGAAGGGCGAGGCGGGCGGCGGCCACCGCGAACACCGCGTCGTGGTTCATCAGACGCAGGGTCTTGCCGTCGCCCAGCAGGGCCTCCGCATCGAACCCGTCAACCGGCGCGTAGAGCGGGCAGGAAAAGCCGGCCGGGTCGAACCGGTCGGGGGGGCGGGCGGCCGTGTCGCCCCGGCGCAGGCGGACCAGGACCTCGCGGGGGTCGGAACCCAGGGGGGTGACCAGGCCGACCCCGGTGATGACGACGGGGTCAGGCGTCATGCTTCCCCAGCCACAGGTCGAGCAGGGCGCGCCGCTTCCCGTCGAGCGTGGGGTCGTCGACGTCCTTGAACGAGAAGACCATGTCGGTGGCGGCGATCAGCCGGCCTTCGCGCGCCGCCTGCACCGAGACTTTCCCGCTGACTTCGTTCAGGGAGGTCAGCTCGGTGGTGTAGACGAGGGTCTCGCCGGGCTTGACCAGGTCGCGGAACTTGACCTTGTCCAGGATGGTGAGGATGGCCTTGGCGTTCTTCCCGAACCGCTCGCGAAGGCTGGCTTCGAGCAGGAGGCCCGACAGCTGGGCCATGCCCTCGATGATCAGCACCCCTGGCATCACCGGCCGACGGGGGAAATGGTCGTCGAAGAAATCCTCGCTCAGCGCCACGTTCTTGCGCGCCTCGGCCGCCTTCCCCACCTCCCAGCGGGTGATGCGGTCGATCAGGAAGAATCGCATGCTCTCCTCCCCTCGATCGGATCGAGGTGCCCCCATCCTATCCGAACTGCCCGGCGGGCGCAAGAACGGAAGGACCGTGACAATCCCTGCCCGGAACGGGTAGACTGAGGCATGCCCATCACTCCGCGGGAGATTCTCGAACAACTGCGAGGGCGGCTGGGCGGCACCATCGGCCTGGAGGACGCGGCGGAACGACTGCGGGGGCAGGAAGGCGGCGTCGCCCCCCACCTCTACGGAACCTTCGACGGGTTGCCGGGGAAGATCGATTTCACCCTTCCCGAGGAACTGCTGTTCGAGGTGTTCCTGCCGCCGCCGACGGTCCTGCTGGTGCGGCCCCGGTCGTGGCTCGACCGGGCCCTGGGGGCGGTGGGCCTGTGCCCGACCATCCCCACCGGCCAGGCCGAAATGGATGACCGCTTCATCGTCCAGAACATCCCCGCTGACCAGGTGGGCCGCCTGCTGACCCCCGCCTTCGTCAGACTGGTGCTCGCCCTCGGGGCGTTCTCCGAGTTCGAGATGACCTTCCGGGCCTATCGCCTGCGCAAGGAGGTCGCGATCGGGGAGGACTACACCGCCAGCCAGGCCGCGGCTGACTTCCGCGCCCTGCAGGCCGTGGCCTGGGCGGGGGAAAGCCTGACCGATCCGGGGCGGAAGGGATGAAACAGCCTGTCTGGCCAGGGGTGGCCTGTCTGGCCGCCCTCGCGCTGATCGTTGCCGTCGTACCGGCGGCCGCGGCGGCGGCGGCCCCCTGTCCCCCGCGGCTCCCGGCTCTGCCGCTGGCTGGCG
>CAZKPI010000900.1:1520-2039 GCA_964554555.1 uncultured bacterium | reverse complement strand
GCCCCGGCCATCCCCGCGGGGGCTCCGGCCGACCTGCTCCGGTTCCCCCCCCCCTCCCAGGAAGAGCGCGAAGCCCTGGCCGGGGAGATCCTGTCGGCCCAGGAGGCCCTCCAGCGGTCGCCCGAGGCGCCCGACAACGATTCCCTCCTGTTCCGGATGGCCAGCGCGACCGCCCGGTTCGGCGAACATCTCGAGGCCTGCAAGGCCTACGACCGCCTGCTCACCCAGTATCCCACCTCCCAGTTCGCCGAACAGGCCTATTACGAGGCGATCCGCCTGCGGGCCTTTCTGAAGGTCTACCGGCCGGTGGTGGAATGGGGCGAGGCGTTTCTGGCCACCTTCCCCCGCTCGGCCCGCGCCGCCTCGGTCCGCCGCCTGGTGGAATATGCCCGGCGGGCCCTGTCCGCCCCGGCGGCCGCGGCGGCCGGTCCCGCCGCCCCGGCGGCGAAGCGGTCAGCGGGCTCCCGCCAGAAGGTGGAGGACGACCCGCGCTACCAGGAGGCCAAGCGCCGGATGGCC
>CAZKPI010000900.1:0-1504 GCA_964554555.1 uncultured bacterium | reverse complement strand
CATGGCCCTGCGCGATTTCGAGACCCTGTCGCGGGCCTACCCCGACCAGCCGGTCATCTGGTGGGACCTCGCCCTGGTCCAGGTCCAGCAGGAACGGTACGGCGAGGCCGAGACCAGCCTGAACCGCCTGCTGGCCCTCGATCCCGAGAACAAGGACGGGCGGTCACTGCTGGGCTATGTCCACTACCAGAAAAAGGACTTCCAGAAGGCCGCCGCCGTCTACGAGAAGACCGATGAAAGCGCTTCCGGCGAGGGGCTGAAGTTCTTCGACCCCCAGAATGCCGCGAAGCGGATGCAGAAAACCCGACCAGCGCCCGCCGCGTCCGCGGTGAAGAAGACCCACCCCCAGGAAGGAGAACTCCCATGAACGACGACACCAAGCAACTCATCGAAGCCTACAAGAGCGAAGGGGATGCCAACCAGGAGAACCAGGAATGGGGACCCGCCCGGATCGCGTATGAGAAAGCCCTCGAGGAGTTCGAGCGGATCGAGTCGGAGGACGACTACGAACTGATCACTGCCGACGACAAGGTGCTCAAACAGCAGATCGAGGCGGCCCTGGCCAAGGTCAACAGCCGGCTGGCCCAGGCCCACCGGGAATGGGGAATCACCGCCCTGAAGGCGAAGGAGTACGAACGGGCGGTCGAGGAGTTCGAAGAGGCGATCAACCTGTCGGCCGAGGACGACGTGGCCTTCCTGGAAGAGGTCAAGAAACTGCTCGACCGGGCCAAGCTGAAGAACCGCGATCATGAGCTGTACGAGGAGCTGACCCCCTTCGTCGAGCGCGGGGACGACTTCCGCAAAGCCGGCAACTACGCCGAGGCCATCCTCGAATACCAGGAGGCCCTGAAGGCGATCGCCGGCCTGCCCCCCGAGCACCGGTTCGTCAGCTACCTGCATGCGGCCCTGAAGGAGTGCCGGCGGCACCTCATCAAGCCCTATCTGACCCGCATCCACCGGGCCATCCATGGCGGGAAGGCGGCGCACGCGGGCACGCTCCTGAAGCGGGCGATGCTTCTGCTCGACGACAAGGACGTGGTCTACCGGGCCTTTTTGACCCTGATCAAGGACTCGATCGCCGCCCAGATGCCCTCCGAGGCCGAGGACGGGGAGGAGGTCGAGGCCCCCGAGACCTGGGCCAAAGCCATCCGGGACTACGAGGAAGCCCTGGACCTGTATTCATCGTTCACCATGAACGACCCCCTGTCGCCCGTCTATTCCGGGGTCAATGTCTTCGAGGACAAGTTCGTCAGCGCGCGCCGCAACCTGGCCAACCTGTACAAGATGCGGGCCGACCGGTTCCGCGACCAGTCCCAGATCGAGAAGGCCATCCGCAACTACAAGGAAGCCCTCAAGCTGTATCCCCGGTCAGACAAGCTGTTCCATGACACCTTCCGGGAGATGAAGAAACTGCGGGCGCAGATCGGACAGCCTTCCCTCGCGGCCAAGTGACCGGGCACCCGAGGCCGGACCCGGGCGCGGGCGCGGGCGCGGGCCCTGGTCC
>CAZKPI010000899.1:0-2046 GCA_964554555.1 uncultured bacterium | reverse complement strand
CCTCCTCGGCTACGACGGCTTTCAGAGGTGGTTCCCCTCCTCCCCTGGCGATGACCCCGGCGCTGTCCTGAACACCATCCTCGACCGGATCGCCCGCTACACGGGCCAGGGGGCACCCCAGGACGACCTGACCATCCTGGTGGTCTGCCGGCAGGCCGCACCAGCCGCTCCGCTTCCCGCGCCGGGCGGCGCCGGCAACTCCTGACGCGGCGGCCGGGGCCATTCCGCCAAGGATTTTCCGGATGGGTGCACGGACGGTCGGATCATGCTATACTCTCCGCGGAATCAAGAGATTCCCCCACCGCCATGGAAGACATCAAAATCAGCGATTTCACCGCCAACAGCGTGTTGATCGAGCCCTCCGGGTACCTCGAACGGGAACTCGGCGAGAAGATCAAGGCGGCGGCCAAGACCACCCTCGACCAGGGGAACAAGAACATCGTCATCTCTTTCGCCGGAGTCAATCGCGTCAACAGCCTGGGCATGAGCGAATTGATCGATACCTTCGATCTGATCGACAACGCCGGCGCCGAGATGTGGTTCGTCGAGGTCCGCCACGACCTGCTGGCCATCCTGGAGGCCGCCGGTCTCCTCAACCTGGTCAGCCAGATCCTGACCCTCGAAGAGGCGCGCCAGGCCCTGAAGTAGACCTTCCCCGCCGCCCTTTCCGCCGCGCCTCCCCGCCCCCTCGCCCCTTCGAAGAGGCCCGGGCGGCCCTGAAATAGATCCCCCTAGCGATCGGGAACCCGGTCGCGCAGTTCCTCCAGCCAGATCGCGGCCTCGGCATCGCTGGGTGCCCGCCAGTCGCCCCGCGGCGACAGCGAGCCGCCCGACCCCACCTTCGGCCCGTTGGGCACGCAGGACCGTTTGAACTGCGAGCCGGTGCCGAAGAACCTCTGCAAAAACACCCCCAGCCACTTTTTCACCGTGGCCAGGTCGTAGGCGTGCCGCTGGCGGGCAGGGATGTCAGCCGGCCAGGCTCCGGTCCGGGCATCACCCCAGGCCTGGTGGGCCAGAAACGCCACCTTGCTGGGCCGGAATCCGAACCGCGTCACGTAGTAGGTGTGGAAATCCTGCAATTCGTACGGCCCCACCACCTTCTGGGAACCCTGCGCGGGCTGTCCGCCCCGACGGCCTTTGCCGGCCGCCCCGGCCGGGATCAGCTCGGGCGAGATCTCCGTCTCCAGGATCGACTGCAGAACCTCGTTGGCGGCATGGTCATACTGCCCGGTCGCGATCACCCACCGGATCAGATACTGGATCAGGGTCTTGGGCACCGAGGCGTTCACGTTGTAGTGGGACATGTGGTCCCCCACGCCGTAGGTGCACCACCCCAGGGCCAGCTCGCTCAGGTCGCCGGTTCCCAGGACCAGGCCGCGGTGCAGGTTGGCGAGCCGGAACAGGTGCGAGGTGCGTTCGCCGGCCTGCACGTTCTCGAAGGTCAGGTCGTAGACCGGCTTCCCCTTCGCGAAGGGGTGGCCGAGGTCCTGCAGCATCTGCCGGCAGGAGGCGGTGATGTCGATCTCCCCCGCCGTCACCCCCAGCGCTTCCATCAGCCGCCGGGCATTGCGGTGCGTCCGGTCGCTCGTGGCGAAGCCCGGCATGGTGAAGGCCAGCACGTTGGTCCGGGGCAGGCCCATGCGGTCCATGGTCTTGGCCGCCACCAGCAGGGCCTGGGTGGAATCGAGCCCCCCGGACACGCCGATCACCACCTTGTCGAAACCGGCCCGGCACAACCGGGTCTGCAGTCCCGCCACCTGGATGTGATATGCCTCGAGACAGCGCTGGTCGCGCGCCCCGGCCTCGCTTGGCACAAAGGGGAATCGCTCCGGGGGCCGCAGAAGGGCGACCCGGCCGGTCGGGGGTTCCAGGTCGAAGGGGACCTCCTGCAGACAGCCGACCTGGCTTTGCCAGGCCGCCGCGGTGTCTCCGAAACTGGTCACCCGCATCCGCTCCTGGAGCAGGCGTTCGAGGTCCAGGTCGGCCATGGCCAGGGCGGGTCCCGCGGCGAACCGCGGGGTCTCGGCCACCAGCCGGCCGTTCTCG
>CAZKPI010000898.1:0-2048 GCA_964554555.1 uncultured bacterium | reverse complement strand
GGAAGAGCCTGTCGAGGATCCCTCTGAAGAGGAGCCGATAGAGGAAGAGCCGGTCGAGGATCCCCCTGAAGCGGAACCGGCGGGGGAGGAGTGCTACCCCACTGCGAATGTCACGCAGGCGAAGGAAGGCAGAGAGATTGGGAAAACAGACCCATTCATCGGCGAAGGTGGGAAACACCCCGGAAAACCGCCACCGCCCGTCTTCCAGGAGGCGCCGGAGCCTGGCGAGGGCGGGGGAGGGAAGAGCGGAGAGGGCCGCCGACCGTTCCTGGAGGACGGTGGGAACCCGGATGACCAGGGCCTCGCCGACCGTGACGAGGGCCACGAGGGTCCCCGCCAGGGCGGGCCGGGACCGGCCCTGGAGGAGATAGAGGAGCACGGCCGCGCTCCCGGCCCCGAGGGAGACCCAGGTCATCGGGAAGGCGCCCGGGAACCGGAGATGAGCGGCCAGGGCATTGGGAGCCCCGGAGAAATCGAGGAACTTCGGGTCGAGGGCGGCCAGGCAGATCAGGGCTCCGCCGAAGGCCACAGCGGCACCGCCCAGCATCAGGCCACGCCGGAAGCTGGTGCCGAGGGCTTGCAGGCCGAAACCGGCGGCCAGGCAGAGGGGAACCACCAGGAGAGGAAAGCAGTACCAGGGCAGAACGTACCGCATCCCCGGCAGGAAATGGAGCCAATGCAAGCCGTAGGGCATCCAGGTGGCGGCCAGGGCGAAGATGGCCAGGAGACACGGGCCGCCGTGACGGAGCAGGCCGGGAAGCCCGGTCATGGCCAGGAGCAGGGCGGTGAATCCGATGGAGGCGCCGGGGGCGAAGGGCCAGTAGACGGCGGGGATGGTGTCGCGGATGCCGCTGACGAGGCCGGGCAGGAACAGAGCGGCCGGGAAAGGCTCGCGGGTCCAGAACAGGCGGCCAGCCCAGTATAATTCGGCGTCCGCCGCCTGCTTGTAGGAAAAGCCCTGGGCAAGGTAATCCAGGAACGGGAGGACCCCGAACGCGCCGACGGCCACGGCCAGGACCACTGCCCCGACCGCCAGGCCGAACAGCCGCCGCAACCGGTCGCGCGCGGGCCAGGCATGGTGCCAGTCGCCCAGGAGCCAGACCCCGAAGGCCAGGTAGACCAGATAGATCAAGGTCGGATGCCCGCCCAGGGCGGCCACGCCGAGGGCAAGACCGGCGAGACCCACCGCCCGGGGACCGGGGGCGGCGGTCAGGGCATGGGCCCCCCACAAAGCCCACGGCAGGACATAGGTGGCCCCGGTATTGGAAAAGGCCAGTTCGGCGGTCAGGATGCCGGAGCATTCGAACAGGGCTCCCGCCATGGTCGCGCCGACCGGGGCCAGGCCGAGAGCATGGGCGAGGAACAGCATTCCCAGTGCCGCCACCACCAGACGGGCGGCCAGGGCCGCCATCAGCCCTTCGTGCGACGGGAAGAGATAGAACAGGACCTTGGTGGGGAAGAAAGGCCCCCCCTGTTCGGCCCAGGACGGGCATCCCGCGCCATTCCAAGGATTCCACAGGTCGAGTCTGCCCTGGCGGAACCCCTCGGCCACCGCGTGCTCCCGGCCCAGGTCGAGCCAGACCGGGGTCCCGTCGCCAAACGGACGCACCGTCGCTTGGCGGCCGGGAGGCCGGATCAGCAGGTCACAGTCGAGGAGGCCCTCCGGGGAAAGGGAGGCAGTGCCCCGCACGGCTGGCCCGCACAGAGCCAGGGCAATGGCCAGGAACAGCACGCCGGACAGGAGCACCCAGGAAGGCTTCATCGGGCCGGTCGGGGCCTCAAGCCGGGCATGCCGGCGAACGGCGGCGCGGCACAGCCCGCCGGCCCGGCGGCAGACGGGCGACAGGCCGGGGTCTCGTCCGCCCGGAGAAACGCTTCCCGATCCGACCGCATGGTGTTCCGTCCCCTTTCCGACGGGCGGGATTATATCATGACCAACGGTCCGGGGGCCGACGGACCCGGCCAGGGCAAACGCACACCTGACCCCTGCATTGGCTGAAGAGACGCTCGGCCGGGAGGGTCCGCGAAGCGGGCGGGCGCCCTGCCGA
>CAZKPI010000897.1:0-2055 GCA_964554555.1 uncultured bacterium | reverse complement strand
GGGCGGAGGGGCGGGCGAGCGCTCGCTGGGTTGGGGGGGGCGCCGGGCGGCGGCGGGTTCCTTCCGGAATCCCTCCATTTCCCGGATGATGTCGTCGCAGTTGCCGGGGCGCATGTCGGGGTTGAGGTCGAGGAGGCGGAAGGTGAGGTTATCCCAGAACTCGTGGAGGGGCCGGTAAAACGAGGGGGGCTGGAAGATGCCCAGGGGGAGCATCCCTCCTGTCAGCATCTCGTAGAGAACGACCCCGAAGGAATAGATGTCGCATCGATGGGTGACGGCCTTCGGGTTGATCTTCTGCTCGGGGGACATGTAGTTCTCGGTGCCCATGAAGGCGTTGGTGGCAGTGAGGGCCGGGCCTTCGAAGGTGACTTTGCGGGCCAGGCCGAAATCGGTGACCTTGACCACGCGGGAATGGTCGAGCAGGATGTTCTCGGGCTTGATGTCCCGGTGGATGATGCCGTGGGCGTGGGCGTGGCCCAGGGCCCGCAGGGTTTGGATGGCGATGTCGAAGATGCCGGCCTCGTCCAGTTTCCCTTCGCGGATCAGGTGCCGGAGGGTGGTTCCTTCGATGAGTTCCATGACGAAGAATTTGAACAGGCTGGTCTGGCCGCGGTCGAGCACCTTGACGATGTTGGGGTGGTCGAGGCCGGCCATGATCTCCATCTCGCGGTCGAACCGCTCCTGGAGCTCGGGGGATTCACTCATTTCCTGGGCCATCACCTTGACGGCAACGGGAACTCCGGCGTGCGAGGCGGCCCGATAGACCTGGCCCATGCCCCCCTGGCCCAGGAGCCCGGCGAGTTTGTAGCCTCCCAATTCCTCGAGGGCGACTCCATGGTTGGGATCGACCTCGGTGGCACAATTGGGGCAGAAGACGCCCTGCGCCTGGGGAAGGCTGACCGCCTCGAATTCGATGCCGCAGGCGGGGCAGGCGATCTTCTTGATCATAATCGGCTGAAGGGATTATACCCCAGGTCGGGATCCTGGGGCCACTTCGGAACGGGATCCTAGGCGGCGAGGCGAAGAGCACCGGGCGGCCGCGGGAGGGGTTCCTTCATGTGCTGGCTGGGGGAGGGGCGGACCACCGTATCTGCCCTGGTCAGGGTGGGGGGAGGGCTTTTCTGGACCTTCGCGAAGGTTGGGCGAACGGGAAACCGGGCCCGGGTGCCGGCCCACGGGCCGAACGCGCCGCCGCGTCAGGGAGTGACGGTTGTTGCCCGGGGTGAATTCGGATACCATGTCAGTGGAGAGAAAGCCGCGTTTTCCGTGAACCTGCCGGGGAGATGAGGCGTCTCTCAGGGTGGAGGATGGAAATGAACTGCCAGGATTTCCAGACCGGTCTCGATTCCCGTGACCCCTACACCCCTTCGGCCGAGGAACAGGCGCATGCTCGCACCTGTCCTGCCTGCCGGCGCAAGCTGGAAGCCTTCCGACGCCTGACCGAGGGCCTGGCGGTGGTGCGCGGCTGTGCCCGGGTGCCCGACCTGGCCCCCCGGATCCGCCAGGCGGCCGCGGCGGCCGGGCCGGTGACCGCCGCTGTGCCTTCTCTCGGAGAACGCCTCATTGCCTGGGTGCAGTTTCTGGCTCCCACCACTCCGCTCAAGTCGAGCCTGTTCTATGGGGCCGCCGGCACCATCATCTTCGTGCTGTTGTGGGCGGTTCTGGTTCGGGTGCCGCCCAGGACCGAAGGGCCCGCCGCCCTGGAGAAGAATGCCTGGCAGATGACGATGCTGTCTGGCGGGCAACCGACGGTGCAGGTGCCCGGGGCGGTCGCGGCCGCCCCGTCGTCGAGCGCCGGCTTCCCCGCCGGAGCGGAGTTCGCGTTCCCTCCCGTCTCCCGGGCCAGCTTCCGCCTGTCCGGGCAAGCCGAGGTGGAGGTCGAGGGGGCCCGCCTGACCTTGCAGGAACACGGGTTTTTCCTGGCGGAGGGGCGGGCGAAGGTGCAGGTCAACCCGGTACCCGCGGGAGCCCCGCCCTTTCGGGTGGTAACCTCTCTGGCCGCGGTGACAGTCCTGGGAACCGGATTCACCCTGGAATTGAGCGAGCGGCGCCTGC
>CAZKPI010000896.1:0-2056 GCA_964554555.1 uncultured bacterium | reverse complement strand
CCGCCGCCGACCTCCAACCGTCCGCGGCCACCTCCCCCATGGAAAGCCCCCTTTCCCGGCCCGCTTCGCCCGCGGTCGAACTGACGGTGGAGGAGTGCGTCCGGATGGGGGTGGCCGCCAACCTCACCCTCCTGCAAAAGGCCCTGGAACGTGAGGCGAAGGCCTTCGACATCGGGATGGCCAGGCGGGTGTTCATCCCCGAGGTCTCTGCCGCGGTCACCGAAAGCCGCGACGCGACCCGGACCCGGATCTACGGCCAAAGCCTGTCGATGACCGGGGTGCAGGGGACGAACGTGACCATCCGGAACGAGTACCGCGACCTCCAAAACGCCCGCCGCCGCGACGAGAAGACCCAGGTGTTCGCTCTCACCCAGCCCCTGATGAAAAACTTCGGCCGGACAGTGACCGGGTATGCCGTCGACGTGGCCCGCATCGACTACGAGGCGGCGGTCGAGCGGTTCCGGTCCGACCTGAACGCCTTCATCTACGACCTGATCACGCTCTGCCTCGACCTGAGTTTCGCGCGAAAGAATCTGGCCATCCAGGAGGCCGCCTGCCAGCGCGCCCGACAGCAGTTCGAGGACACCCGGCACGACATCGGGCTGGGGGCCATCGCCGAACGCGAGATCTTCCTGGTCGAGGAAAACCTGGTCGGGTTCGAGATCAAGCGGCAGAACGCCCGCCAGGAGATCGCCATCCTCGAACTGCAGTTGCGGCAGGCGCTGAATTTCGACCCTTCCCTCGCCGATGGAATCACCGCCGCCGACGCCCTGGACAGCGGCGCGACCGCCCTGGGGGAAGGCCCCGGCGCGACCTCTTCCCCCGCCTCGTTCGCCGAAATCATGGCCGTGGCGCGCCAGGAGAGCCCCGACCTGCGCCTCGGCCGTCTGCTGGAGAAAAAGTCGTTGACCGCTCTCGAGCGGGAACGGCTCCAATACAACCCGCGCCTCGACTTCACCATCGACTGCCGATGGCGGGAAGGGGGCACCGCCCGGGCCAACGCCTATACGGTCGGTTTGGAATACGAGGTGCCCCTGTCGCGGAGCGCGGACCGGGCGGCCGTCGACCAGGCCCGCCTCGACCGCGAGAGCCGCCGGCTGGCTGTGCAGGACACCGAGACCCGCCTGGCTTACCGCCTGCGGGAAGTTCTGCTCCAGATCAGCCACCTGACCACGGTCCTCGCCGGCAGGCGCCGATCGGTCGAGCTTTCCCGCCAGACGCTCGAGGCGGAGAACGAGAAATACCGGAACGGCTATTCGACCCTGGCCGACGTGGTCAGGTTCCAGCGCGAGCTCGAATCGGCCCAGATCGATGAGCTGTCGGCCCGGACCAACCTCGAAAAGGCCTGTTGGCGCCGCTTCCTGCTCGAGGGCACCCTGCACCGGAAGTTCGCCATCGCCATCGACCGGTGACCCCATGATCAGGCTCGACAACATCCGCAAAACCTACCGTCTCGGCATCGTCGAGGTGCCCGTCCTGCGCGGCGTCTCCCTGCACATTGCCGAGGGGGAGTTCGTCGCGGTGATGGGGGCATCGGGCTCCGGGAAGTCGACCCTGCTCAACATCCTCGGGTGCCTCGACACCCCCTCGTCCGGCCGCTACCTGCTCGAGGGCATCCCGGTCGACTCGCTGTCCGACAACGCCCTGTCGGAAGTGCGGGCGCGGTCGATCGGGTTCGTCTTCCAGCGGTTCCACCTGATCAAATTCCTGTCGGTGCTCGACAACACCAAACTGCCGATGGAATTCCTGAACATCAGGACTGCCGAGGCCGAGGCCGCCGCCCGGCGCTGGCTGGCCCGGGTCCGCATGGAGCACCGCCTCGACCACTTCCCCCACCAGCTGAGCGGCGGTGAACGTCAGCGGGTGGCCATCGCGCGGGCCCTGATCAAAACCCCGAAGATCCTTCTGGCCGACGAACCGACCGGGAATCTCGACGAGAAGGTCGGCCGTGAAATCATCCAGTTGTTCCGCGACCTCAACCGGGAACTGCGGGTCACCGTCATCCTGGTGACCCACGCTCCCGAAATCGCCGCGGCGGCCGACCGCACCATCCATA
>CAZKPI010000895.1:1007-2059 GCA_964554555.1 uncultured bacterium | reverse complement strand
GCGTGGCTCGGAGGGCTCGTCTACTACGGCGTCGGCCGCGCCCTCGGCATGGAGGTGGCCGAGCAGGCGGAGCAGGCCGGTCTCCTCGGGCACCGCGGGGTTGATGAAGGAGCGGGCCATGAAGGGGCGCTGGCCCAGGATCTTCCCGATCATGCGGGTCAGCGAGCCGCGGGGGCCCATCTCCAGGAACAGCCGCACCCCGTCCTGGTAGGCCGCCTCGATGGTCCTGGGCAGGTCGATGGGGCCGATGCACTGGGCCAGGATCGAGTCGGCCGAGGCCTCGCGCGAGGGGGTGATGGGGCGGGACAGGCCACTGCTGTAGAAGGTCAGGCCGGCGGGCGGGGTGGTGTCGAACAGGTGGAGGGCGCGGTATTTGTCGGCCACGGGCCGGGCCGCCGGGCAGTGGACGGAGGAGACCCCCTCGATCTCGAAGAAGGCACAGCCGAGGCGGCGGACGAGGTCCTGGACCTCGGCGCGCCGGCCGCCGATCACGCATTCGTCGGGGGTGTTGACGATCAGCACGTAGGTGTGGGGCAGGCCCTCGCGGGCGGCCTCCACGACGGCGGCGGGGCGGTCGACGACGCCGAGCGCCCAGTCGACGGCCAGGTCGGGGGGAAGGTTCCAGGCCTGGCGGACCGCGGTGCAGGGGCCGATCAGGTCGGTGGTGAACAGGGTGGACACCCGCATGCGTTCGACCATCTCGTCGCGCTGGTCCCAGGTGCGGGTGGCGAAGTTGCCGGCGGTCTCCCCGAGGCTGTAGCCGATGATGACCTCCGGCTCGACGCCGAACCGGCGAACCAGGTCGCTGGCCAGGGCACAGCAGGAGACGTGGCCGAAGACGAGGGCGTTGTGGTCGGCCAGCAGGGCGGCGAGGGCTTCGTCCTCCCAGCCGGGGGGGAAAGCCAGGCGCCAGGGGGCGACGAGGTGGATGGCAAACTGCTCGGCCAGGTGGCGGTAGGCGGCATCGAGGCGGCGGAGAAGGTCGGGCCAGGTGCGGCCGATGCCGAGGCCCATGCCGAGGAAATGGTTGCCCGACCCGGGAAAGACGAAGG
>CAZKPI010000895.1:266-887 GCA_964554555.1 uncultured bacterium | reverse complement strand
GGACGAGTTCCTGGGGGGAGCCGGCGGTGAGGCCGGCCCGCCAGTCGGTTCCGTCTGCGGCGGCGCGGGCGGGGACCGGCCCGCGGTCCTGGTTCCACCAGCGCCGGGCCAGCTCGGCGACGGGAGCGTCGGGGTGACGGCCGGCGAGGGTCAGGAGATCGTCGAGGCGGGCCCGCAGGCCGGCCAGATCCTGGCCGCGGACCAGGAAGAGCCCGTCGCGCGGGCCGCCGAGGGGGTGCCGGCGGTCGCCCCGACGGGGATCCCCGGCGGGGAGGACGGCCAGGGGATCCCCTTCCAGGCCTTCGAGGACGACGTGGACGGCGGATCCGTCGGTGCCGAGGGCGGTGACGCCGGCGCGCCGGGGGCCCTCGGAGCGGTTGCGGAGCCAGTACTGGGCCTGGCGGGGAGCGAACAGCAGGGGGTGGGCCGGGGGGGGGGGGCGGACGGCGGTGAGGGCGGGGAAGGGGGGCAGGATCTCGTGGTAGAGGCAAAGGGCGGCCCGAATGAGCGAGGCGAGTCCGGCGGCGCACCCTGTGTGGCCGATGAGCGGCTTGAGACTGGCGAGGGCCACGCGCGGGATGGCCCGGCGGTGGTCGGGAACGCCGGAGTCGGAAGGGTCGA
>CAZKPI010000895.1:0-217 GCA_964554555.1 uncultured bacterium | reverse complement strand
GCCGGGGGGCGGCCGGGTTCGTCGGGGAGGCCGGCGCGGCGGGATCCCGCAACCGGCGGCTGGGCCGGACCGGGGGTGGGGGTCACCGGGAAACGGAAAAACGAGGCAATGGCCTCCGCTTCGATGGCATCCTCGGCGGGATCACCACTGCCATGCGTTTCGAGCAGGCCGGCGGTTCCGGGGCAGGCCCCGGCGTCGCGCCAGGCGCGCTCCAGGG
>CAZKPI010000894.1:0-2059 GCA_964554555.1 uncultured bacterium | reverse complement strand
GCCGAACGCCAGAAGTTTGCCCCCAGCCTCCGGGTCGTCTGCGCGCATCCGAGCAGTATGGCCGCCGCCGCCATCGCCGCCCTCGACGAGAAGGCCCTTCAGGATGTCGACCTGGTCATGACCACCTACGGCACCCTCGTGCGCCAGGCCCGACTGCGCCAGCTTCACTGGAGCCTCGTCATCCTCGACGAGGCCCAGGCGATCAAGAACCCCGACACCCGCCAGTCGCGGGCGGTGCGCTCCCTCGACGCCGGCGGCCGGCTGGCGCTGACCGGCACCCCGGTCGAAAACCGGCTGGGCGACCTGTGGTCGATCTTCGACTTTCTCAACCCCGGCCTGCTCGGCACCGCCGGCGAGTTCAAGGACTTCCTCAAGAACCTGACCGAGACTGCCGGGGGCTCGTATGCCCCCCTGCGGCGGCTGGTGCGGCCCTACATCCTGCGCCGGCTCAAGACCGACCCCGAGGTCGCCCCCGAACTGCCGCCCAAGACCGAGGTCAAGACCTGGTGCTCCCTCTCGCGCGAGCAGGCGGTGCTGTACGAGACCGCCGTCCGGGATCTTCAGCGCGACCTCGAGACGATCGACCCCCTGAAGAGGCGCGGACTGATCCTGCAATACCTTCTGCGGTTCAAGCAGATCTGCAACCATCCGGCGCAATGGCTGAAGGACGACAACTACGCGCCCGCGCACAGCGGCAAGTTTGCCCGCCTGCGCGAGATCTGCGAGGAGGTCGCCTCGCGCGGGGAAAAAGTGCTCGTGTTCACTCAGTTCCGCGAGATGACCGGCCCGATCGCCGGCTTCCTGCGCTCGGTCTTCGGCGCGGACGGGCTGGTCATGCACGGCGGCACCCCGGTGCGCGAGCGCGGCGGGCTGGTGCGGCGGTTCCAGGAGGACCCGCGGCTGTTTTGGTTCGTGCTGTCGCTCAAGGTGGGCGGCGTCGGTCTCAACCTGACCGCCGCCAACCACGTCATCCACTTCGACCGCTGGTGGAACCCGGCGGTCGAGGCGCAGGCCACCGACCGCGCCTTCCGCATCGGCCAGCACCGGAACGTCATGGTGCACCCGTTTGTCTGCCGCGGCACGCTCGAGGAGAAGATCGACCGCCTGCTCGAGAGCAAGAAGGCCCTCGCCGCCGAGGTGCTTGGTCAGGACGAATACCCCTCGATCACCGAGCTTTCCGACCGCGAACTGCTCACCCTGGTTCGCCTCGATGTGCGCTCCGCCCTTGGCGACTGACGGCCCATCTGCTACCATCTCTCCAGCCGTTTGCCGTTCGGGCGGGTCTGATGCAGGCATCGGTGTGGTCCCGTGGTCGCCGGCCCTTTTGCCGCACCGCGCACTTTTCCAGGAAAGAGGTTTTCCCATGGCACGCTACTCCTCGTCGCGATACCGGTCTTCCCGCTCGTCCTCCCGGTACCACTATCGGGATTACGGCTACGGCGGGTTTGGCCCCTATGTCACCGTCGCCGAGAAGCGACAGCGCGCGGAGCAGGCCGCCCGCGAACTGGGAAGGGAGGGCCGCGCCCTGCACCCGATCGAGGTGGCCGGCCGCGAGATCTGCCATACCTGGTGGGGCCTGTCATGGTGCCGCAACCTCGAGTATTTCGGCGACTATGCCAACCGCCTGCCCCGCGGACGGTCCTACGTGCGGTGCGGCGCCGTCATCGACCTGCAGATCGACCAGGGCCTGGTGCGCGGTCTGGTGCAGGGAAGTGACTTGTACAAAGTTGAGATTCGTATCAAGCCTCTGGCCGCTGATCGGCGGGAGGAGCTGTGCGCCCGCTGTGCCGCCGACATCGGTTCGACCATCGGCCTGCTCAGCGGCAAGCTCGACCGGAACATCATGAACATCCTTGCCGAGCCGAAGCGGGGGCTGTTTCCCGAGCCCCGCGACATCGCGTTCCAGTGCTCGTGCCCTGACTATGCGGACGTCTGCAAGCACGTCGCCGCCGTGCTTTACGGCATCGGCGTGCGGTTCGATGCGAACCCCGAGCTGTTCTTCACCCTGCGCGGCATCGACCCGGCCGCGTTCGCCGCCGCCGCCACGACGGCCGGGCTG
>CAZKPI010000893.1:0-2060 GCA_964554555.1 uncultured bacterium | reverse complement strand
CTTTCCCGCCCGGAACCAGGATGCGGCACGGGAAGCAGGGAAACTGGTGGATCCTCGTCGGACTTGCAGACGAGTCACATCATGGCCCCACCCCGCTCGACGCCCTGCGGGCCGCCGGGCTGGTGGAGGAGGAGAAATGAAAAACGAACGCGACCCCAACAAGTGCATCTGGTGCGGATCGACGGACCCGAAGGTGGAGGCTGGCGGCATCTGGTATTGCCCGAATCCCAGGTGCCATGCTCCAGGAGGAGGCGCAGTTCGGCACCTGACCTCATGCCCAAGCTGCCACATCCGGGACGACGGCCAGACTTTCACGGTGCTGGCCACCTGCGAGGTCTACCGGAGGGACCATGCAGAGGAGGCCGCCGATGAGTGAGCGGAAGTGTCCGGTATGCGGCTACGAGGTCGGGCCTGAACAGGCCAAAGGGAAGCCGCTTACCTGCTGACTTTTCGGCAGGCGGCGGGTCCTTCCCACCCCGCAAATCGGCCAGGGGTCGGGAACGGGCGGTTTTTTCTTCCACGCAACTCACGAAATTTCCCGAAGTTCCTCCTTGGGGGCGGAACGAGGGACGAAAACGAGGTGAAACGCTGATGGCAAGCGGAAAATGGAACAAGGAACTTCCGCTCCCTGCGGAGTTCCCTGTCGATGGCCTGAACCGGGAACACCTGGCCGCCGCGTTCGGCGTGTCGGTGCGAACCATCGCCAAGTGGCTCCTGAAGGGACTGCCCAGAAGGGGAGGGGGGTTCTTCCTTCCTGAGTGCATCGCCTGGTTCGGGGCCCAGGAGGCGGCGAAAAAGGGGGCCGGGTCATCGGCAGGGAAGGGGGAAGGCGGGGACGCCTCTCCCTGGCTGGCGGCCTACCGGAAGGAGCGTGCCCGGATGGCCCGGATGGACCGCCGGCGGATGCAGGGAGCCCTCCTCCCGAAAGACGAGATGATCCGCCAGTTCACGGCCCGGGCCTTCGAGTTCGGGCGGGCCCTGCTCCAACTGGGGCGTCGGTTCTCGGCGAAGGTGGCGGCGAAGTGCTCAAAGACCGTCCGCGAGGTGGAGGCGATCCACGAGAAGGAGGCCAGGAAGGTCCTGGAGGACTACACCCGGCCGATCGAGATCAAGGAGGAGTGACCCATGGCCTGGCTGACCGCTGATGTCACCCTCGCGGCGATCCGCGCCGCGGACCCCACGCTTCCTCCCCCGGACCTCTACGAGGAGGAGGTGGCCGCCCTTCGTCCCCCGCCCGACCTGACGGTCTCCGAGTGGGCGGACCGGCATCGAGTGTTGCAGACCGAGACCAGCCGCATCCCTGGCCTGTGGCGGACCGACACCACGCCCTACCTCCGCCGGATCATGGACACCTTCAACGATCCGACGATCCGGCACGTCACCGTCTGCGCCGGCACCCAGGTCGGGAAGACGGAGGTGTTGAACAACATCCTCGGCTACATCATCGACGTTGACCCCAGGAGCGTCCTCCTGGTCTATCCCCGCGAGGAAGACGCGAAGACGATCAGCCGCACCAGGCTCGACTCCATGATCCGGGCTTGCCCCACCCTGGCCGCGAAGATGCCCGAAAAGCAGGACCTCAACCAGCTTCTGGAGAAACACTTCCCCGGGATGATCCTCTACCTGGTCGGGGCGAACAGCCCGGCGGGGCTTGCTTCGAAGTCTGTGCCCGTGGTCTTGCGCGACGAGGTCGGGAAATACCCGTCGTTCTCGAAAAACGACGCCGACCCTCTGTCCCTTTCCGAGGCCCGCACGAAGAGCTTCTGGGACTTCCGGAAGATATTCGACGTCTCCAGCCCGACCGTGGAAGGCCAAGGGATCTCGAAGCAGATCGCGGCCATGGACGTGGTCTACCGGCTGCAGGTCCCCTGTCCACTGTGTGGTCTGATGCAGTTCCTCGAGTTCGGCCAGGTGAAGTGGCGCCAGGCAGAGGAGGGGGAGGACAAATACTTCATCGCCCGCAACTCTGCGGTCTACGAGTGCGCCGGGTGTCATGGGTCGATCCTCTCCGGCCAGAAGGCCGAGATGCTGGCCGGGTGCCAGTGGGTTCCGGATCGGGA
>CAZKPI010000892.1:997-2060 GCA_964554555.1 uncultured bacterium | reverse complement strand
CCAGGGGCCGGCCGACCGGCGGCCGGCCGGGCCTCCCCCCGCCGCGCCGCGCCAACACCCCAGCCAAGGTGACCCCATGAAGAGAACCCTCTCCCAGTTTCTGGCCATGGCCCTGCTCGCCGCCGCCCTGATGGGCCTGCTCCTGCTCCTGTCCAAGGGGGGCCTCCTCACCTCCTGGGCCCTCGACCGTCTCTGGAGCCTCAACGGCCCCTTCGGGGCCACCGTCGGCGACGGCACCGTCCTCAACCCCCAGGTCGTCATCGCCGGCATCGACAACCAGACCCTGCGCACCCTGCGGGGCGACCGGCCCCGCCTCAGCCGCGAGGTCTACGCCCGTCTGATCACCACCCTGAGCGCCATGGGCGCCCGCCACATCGGATTCGACATCACCTTCGACCAGCCGGGCGACCCCGCCGAGGACCAGGCCCTGCGCGAGGCGGCCCGCCAGTCCGGCCGCGTCGTCACCAACTGCTACCTGAAGAACGACGAGGTCTTCTCCCGCATCTGGATCGAGGGCCGCTCCTTTTTCCGGGCCGAAGCCTTTGCCGAGGGATTTGTGGACATGCCCCTCGACTACGACCATTTCATCCGGCGCACCCGCCTCTACGCCCCCAAGGGCGACCTGCCCACCCGCGTCTCCCTCGCCCTGGCCATGTATCTGGCCGACATCGGCCGCACCCCGCAGGACGTCGAATACCACCGCTCGTATCTCGTCCTCCCCCGCCTGGAAGGCCTTTCCCCCATCACCCTGCCCCTCGACCACACCGGCCTGTCGCTGATCGGTTTCCTGGGAAAGCCGGGGTCCATCCCCACCTTCTCCGTCGCCGACATCCTGGCCGGAAAGGTGCCCAGCGAGGCTTTCCGCGACAAGTGCGTGCTGGTGGGCGGCACCGCCGAGGAGTTCCGCGACAGCTTCCACACGCCGTTCTCCCCAAAGGGAGACATGCCGGGGGTGGAGATCCACGCCCACGTCCTGCAGAACCTGTTCACCAACCGCCTGCCCCGGGAGTGGTCGGGCCCGACCTGGTGGGCCCTCCTGCTCGCGCTGGCCGCCGGCACCGCC
>CAZKPI010000892.1:0-987 GCA_964554555.1 uncultured bacterium | reverse complement strand
TTTTCCGGCTGGCGGAAGCCCGAACGGGCCCTGCTGTGGGTTATCCCCGCCGCCCTGGCTGTTCTGCCCCTGGTCCTGTGGCTGTTCGTCTCCCAGGGCCTGTTTCTCAACATGTTCGACCTGTGGGCCGCCCTCGGCCTGGGCTGGGTCTGCGCCACCGCCCTCGACACCCTCTTCCTGCGGCGGGAGAAGAACACCATCGCCCGCCTGTTCCACCGCTACGTCTCTCCCAACCTGCTCAACCAACTGCTCGAACACCCGGAGGCCATCGCCCTGGGCGGCGCCCGCCGCCATGCCGTGGTGCTGTTCGCCGACGTGCGCGGCTTCACCCGCATCTGCGAGGAACGCCAGCCCGAGGAGGTCATCACCTTCCTCAACACCTACTTCAACGCCGTCACCCAGATCATCTTCGACCATGGCGGCGTGCTCGACAAATACATCGGTGACGGCCTGATGGCCTTCTTCGGGGTGCCCATCGCTTCCGGGAAGGAGCCCGAACAGGCGGTGCGCGCCGCCCTGGCCATCCGGCAGGCCCTGGTCCGCCTCCGGGCCAAGGGGCAGGCCGCCGGCGACTTTCCCATCCGCGAGATCGGCATCGGCATCAACGGCGGCGAGGTCGTCGTCGGCAACGTCGGCTCCGAGGTCCATCAGGAATACACCCTCCTCGGCGACACCGTGAACGTCGCCGCCCGCCTCGAATCGCTGGCCCGGTCCGGCGAGATCCTCATCTCCGGCTGGGTGAAGGACAACCTGCCCGCCGGCGTGTTCCAGGTCCATGCCCGCGGCGCCATGCAGGTCAAGGGCCGGCGCGGGGAAGTCGAGGCCTTCGAGGTCACCGGCCTGGCCACCGGCACCCCCGCCACCCCCGAACCCCACCCCTCCACAACCTGAAGCCGCCGGAAATCCCATGAAATTCCGGGAACAAATTCCGGGGACATGAATTCCGGGGACATGATACCGAATGTTGCGCATTCGGTATCATGTCCC
>CAZKPI010000891.1:0-2063 GCA_964554555.1 uncultured bacterium | reverse complement strand
AGGGGGAACTGAACCAGCCCTCCAACCTGGCCATGGGCAAGGACGGCCACCTGCTGGTGGCCGACAGCGGCAACCACCGCGTCGTCGAACTCGACGGCAAAGGCATGCTGATCCGCAACTTCCCCTTCTCCCGCGGCACCGCCCCCGGCCGCCTGCTCTGGCCGCGAGGCCTCGCCCTGACTGCCAGGGAAAGCCTGGTCATCTCCGACCAGGGGAACAACCGAATCCATTTCTTCAACCCCGGCAAAGCCCTCCTCATGCTGCGCGAGGCCCAGACCCTGGCCCGCACCGACCAGTGGGACCAGGCCTACTCCCGGCTCGAACAAATCCTGAACCTCCATCCGAACAACGAGGAGGCCCGCGACCTGATGGTCGGCGCCCTCCACTTCTTCGGCGACCGGTCCCTCCAGAAGTGCGATTTCACCAAAGCCGAGGAGTCCTACCGGCGCATCCTCATCTACCGCCCCAACGACGAACTCGTGCCCCAGAAACTCGATGCGATCTTCTGGGCCGAGAACCGGGACTTGATCATCAAGCTGGTTTTTGGGATCATGGCGGTGATCGCCGCCCTGATCCTTTCGTGGATCGTGCGGATGACTTTCAACAAGGTGGTGTTCGGTCACCCCTAGGAGCCCGCATTGTCTCAGGATTTCATTCGCAATTTCTGCATCATCGCCCACATCGACCACGGCAAATCGACCCTCGCTGACCGGCTCCTCGAATGCACCGAGACCGTCAGCAAGCGCGAAATGCGCGACCAGCTCCTCGACTCCATGGACCTCGAACGGGAGCGCGGCATCACGATCAAGGCCCAGGCTGTCCGCATGATCTACCATGCGAAGGACGGCAAGGAATACACCTACAACCTCATCGACACCCCCGGCCACGTCGACTTTTCCTATGAGGTGTCCCGCTCCATCGCCGCCTGCGAGGGCGCCATCCTGGTGGTCGATGCCACCCAGGGGGTCGAAGCCCAGACCATGGCCAACGTCACCATGGCCCTGGCCCAGAACCTCGAGATCATCCCCGTCATCAACAAGATCGACCTCCCTTCCGCCGATCCCGAACGGGTGAAGAAGGAGATCGAGGCCCTCATCGGCCTCGACTGCTCCGATGCCGTCCTGGTGTCAGCCAAGGAGGGAACCGGGGTCCCCGACCTGCTCGAGGCCATCGCCCGCCGCGTGCCCCCGCCCAAGGGCGACGAGAAGGCCCCCCTGCGCGCCCTCGTTTTTGATGCCCGCTATGACTCGTACAAGGGCGTGGTCGTCTATTGTCGGTTCTACGACGGCACCCTGAAGGTCGGCGACCGCATCAAGTTCCATTCGACCCAGTCAAGCTTTGAGGTCATCGAGACCGGCGTGTTCACGCCCAAACCCCTGGCCCAGAAAACCCTGGCCGCCGGCGGGGTCGGGTACTTCTGCGCCACCATCAAGGAGATGGGCCACGTCCGCATCGGCGATACGCTCATCCACGAGGGCAAGACCCAGGTCGAACCCATTCCCGGCTTCAAGGAGGCCAAGCAGATGGTCTTCTGCGGCCTCTACCCCGTCGAGGCGAATGACTTCGACGAACTGCGCAACGCTCTCGAAAAGCTCTCCCTGAACGATTCGAGCTTCTCGTTCGTCCCCGAAAACTCGCTCGCCCTGGGATTCGGCTTCCGGTGCGGGTTCCTCGGGCTCCTCCACATGGAGATCGTCCAGGAACGCCTCGAGCGCGAGTTCGACCTCGACCTCGTGACCACTTCCCCCAACGTTGTCTACCAGGTCGTGAAGACCAGCGGCGAGGTGTTCGAGCTCGATTCCCCGGCCAAGATGCCCCCCCCCACCCAGATCCAGGAGATCCGGGAACCGTTCGTCCATTCCTCGATGTTCATGCCGAAGGAGTTCATCGGCACCATCATGGATCTCTGCACCGAGCGCCGCGGGGTCATGAAACACATGGAGTTCATCTCCGAAAACCGCGTGTCGATCTCGTTCGACCTGCCCTTGTCGGAAATCATCGTCGACTTCTACGACAAACTCAAGAGCCGCACCCGCGGCTACGCCTCGATGGACTACGAGCAC
>CAZKPI010000890.1:0-2066 GCA_964554555.1 uncultured bacterium | reverse complement strand
GGTGGCGGCCGGGGCGGGTTTCTCCGGCGCTTTGGCGGCTGGCTTCTTCTCGGCGGCGGGCTTGGCCGCGCCGCCGGCCTTGGCCTGGAAATGCTTTTCCAGGGCGGCCAGCATGTCGTCACCGACGGCGGAGAAAGGGTGCTCCTTCACCGGGAACCCGAGGGTGCCCAGCAGGATGGACATGTCCTTGTTGCTCAGATGGTACTTTTTGCTCGCTTCGTGTAGTCGCATGTTCTTCCCGTTCCTCCGCCTGTGTTCATTCGGTCTCGGGTTGCTTGTCTGGCGGACCCGCGATGTCCTGGATTTCCTGGTCGGTCTTGATATCGATCTTGATGCCGGTCAGCCGGGAGGCCAGCTTGACGTTCTGCCCCTCCTTGCCGATGGCCAGGGACAACTGCGCCGGAGCCACGATGGCCAGGGCACTGCGGCCCTCGTCGCCGATGGTGACCGAGACCACCTTGGCCGGGCTCAGCGCGTTGGTCACATACTCGGCCGGGTTGGCGCTGTAGCGGACGATGTCGATCTTCTCGCCGTTCAGTTCATCGACGATGCCCTTGATGCGGCTGCCTTTCAGGCCTACGCAGGAACCCACCGGATCCACCCGGTCGTCCCGGCTGGCCACCGAGATCTTCACCCGGGAACCCGGTTCCCGCGACGAACTCTTGATCTCGACGATCCCTTCCTGGATCTCGGGGACCGCCTGCTGGAACAGCTTCTCGACGAACTTGGGGCTGGCCCGGGTCAGGACGATCTGCGGTCCCTTGGGGGTGGCGCGGACCTCCTGCACGTAGCATTTGAGGCGGTCGTTCGTGCGGAACACCTCCCCGGGAATCTGCTCCTTGGGCGGCAGGACCGCCTCGGCCTTGGCGAATTCGACGTAGACGTGGCCCCGTTCCACGCGCTGGACCTTGCCCGAGAGCACCTCGCCGACCCGGTCCTGGAACTCCCGCAGAATGAGGTTCCGTTCCGCCTCCTTCAGCTTCTGGCTGACCACCTGCCGGGCGGTCTGGGCGGCGATGCGGCCGAACGAGGGGGGCGTCACGTCCTCCTCGATGATCTCGCCGATCTGGGCGTCCGGCTTCACTTCCCGGGCTTCCTCGAGGGTGTACTGCTTGTCGGGGTCGTCGAGGGCATCCTCGGCCACCACGGTATGCCGGGCCGTGACCCGGAAGGTACCGGTTTTCTCCTCGAGGGTCACCTTGACGTCCTCTTCGGAATCGAAATTCTTGCGGTAGGCGACCACCAGGGCCTCTTCGATGGCCTGGATGAGAACCGACATCGGCAGGTTCTTCTCGCCGATGACTTCCTTGAGGGCGTCGAACAGATTCGGGTTCACGGCCTACCTCCCTTTTTCCCGCGCGCCGGCTTCGCCGGGAACTCGAAGACGGTGCGGGCTTCCTCGATGCGGGCGAAGGGGACCTCCCGGCGGCCGCTCTCCGTCTGGACGGACAGGCGTTCCGGGGTGACCTCCTCAAGCCGGCCGCGGAAGGTTTCCCGGGGGCTGTCCCCCTCGGCCTTGAGGACCCAGCGGACCAGCCGCCCGCGTTGGCGCTCGAAATCGACCGGCCGGCGCAGTTCACGCTCGACGCCGGGGGACGAGACCTCCAGGGTGTACTGGCGGTGGACGACGTCCTGTTCGTCGAGGAACTTCTCGACCGCCCGCGACACGGTTTCGCAGTCCTGCACCCGGATCGCCTGGGGGCCGTCGATGACGATCTCCAGGACCAGGCGGCCGCTGACCGGCTTGAGCGACAGGTCATAGATCTCGAAACGCCCGGCAAAAGCGGTTTCGACGAAGGTGCGGACCTTCGCCACGGCTTCCTTCTGCCAGGACTCCATGTTGTCATCCCCCTGAAGATTCCCAAGATGAAAACTTGCTGCTGTTGGCTCCGGAGGACCCGGCAACGCAGCAAGTTCGCGCCTCGTTGAGACGCCAGTCTAGCACGAAGCCCCGGCGAACGCAACAATTTCTCCAGCCTGGAGGAAAGGCCCTGGCGGGCGGTCAATCCCGCTCACTGCCAGCCCGTTCCGGGTGGCCCAGGGGTGGGCCCTGGCTGGCGCGGGGG
>CAZKPI010000889.1:0-2072 GCA_964554555.1 uncultured bacterium | reverse complement strand
TCCCCTCCTGCCGACCACCGTGACCACCGGGTGGACCCTGATTGATCTCGCTTCGGCCGCCAAACCAATCCCCTTCATCGATGCCCCGGGGTATCGCGCCATCTACCGGACCCCGGAAAAAGACGGGAAAACCCTGGAATTCGCCGTCGACATCCTGCAGGTCGCCAGCGAAACCGAGGCCATTTCCATCTACGGACAGCTTTCCTCGCTCGACTCTCTGGCCTCGACCCCCCAGACCCTTGACATGACCGGCCTGAAGAAGATCGTCTTCCGGGCGGGCAACCAGGATTCGCCTGCCGCCTCGGCACAAGCTTCACCTCTCGCGGTCATCCGGGTGATCGCCTGGTTCCCCCCCTTTGTGGTGCGTTTCGAGTCGCAGAATGCCCCGTTCGGCCCGGATGAGGTGAAATCGGTCCTCTCGAGCCTCGCCTGGCGGGAATAGCGCGCCCCGGGGATTAACCCCCTTCCACCCACACTCCCACTCCTCCCCATCCCTTTTACCACTCGGGGTGGAGGTTTCGGCTTCCCAGGGGGGGTGGAAGCCTTCCCTCCTGAAGAGCTTGCCTCGAGAACCAGGCTCGGCCCGATGGCCGGTGGTCCCCTCTGCCAAGCAGGGCTCACTCCGTCAGTGTTGGCCCCCCTGGACACCCGACCCGGCCGCACGGTGACCTGGGTTCACTCCGCCAGCGTTGGTCCGACCCCTGTTCGCGGCCACCTCACCCATTTCCCCAACCCTGCCGCGGGCCCTGAAGGGGGCTCCCTGGAAAGAATTCCCGTTTCGGCCGATGAAGGCGCTGGGGCCACAACGGCCCAGGATTCCAAAAGTCCGAAGAACTGAAGGCCAAATTTTATGCTTATTTTATTGATATTGTTATTTTTATAATGATAATAAAATTGTTTTAGTTTTGTCACTTAAAGCATGATAAAATAGGTTGCCCGCATCGCGGATCAAGCCGTTGACTCAGCCAGGAAAAACGGCTACTCTCCCTCCATCGAGGCGTCTGGAGGACAACATGCGATCCGCAATTCGGGTGTTTTCCGTCTTTCTTCCGTTGCTCCTGGGTTTGCTGGGCCGCCCCGCGGCGTGCGCCGCCGCGGCTCACGAACCATCCCACCTGGCCATCAACCGACTTGCGGAAGGTGAGGGTGCGGCCGCCCTCAAGTCGCGGCTGGACCGCATCCTGAGCCGCCTGGAAAGCCGGCGGTCGGTCCGGCAGGCTGACGCGCGGCGGCTGGGCATTCAACTGCCCAGTCGCGGTCGTCCCGTCCCCCTGGCGGTCAAACCCGAACCACCCCTCGAGGCCCCCGCCGCTTCTGCCGCCGAGGATGATTCGACCATCCCCGTCCTCGATGCCTCCCGCCTCCACCAGGAACCACCTGAGGCCCCCGCCGCCGGCCCTTCCAGCCCAACCCCTCCCTCTGTCAGCTCACCCTCCCCCCGAGTTCCAATTGAACCTCCGACCCCAGACCCGGATTCCACGCCAAGCAAGGGGCGGCCGCCGGCCGCGGAACCTGGGGAAAGCTCGACGGCCGCCCAAGTCTCCGCCTCTCCTGGAAGCCCCGGCGACCAGACGCGCCAACCGGCGCCGCTCCCCCCGGCCTCCAGCGCATCGACCGAAACCCTGTCTGCCAGCCCGGGCGACCACCCACTGGTTCTGGAATCCGCCTCCGCCAAAGTCCCGCCCCCCTTTACCGAGGCCCTTCGGCGCATGATGAGAACCAGGGAGCGCCGGATGGCGGAAGCCGCCCGACGCGGAATCACCCTCCCCAGCCAGGGAGGCCGCGGCCCCCACACATCCGAACCCCTCCTGAAGCTCTGCGCCGCCCTCGAAGGAATGATCGAACGGGCGCCCGCCAACAGCCCGATCAACTTCGGGGTCTATCCAGGCTGATCGGCCTCTCTCGGGCCTCCAGTCCTTTGCCGCCGTCGAAACTGGGGTAAATCCTGTTCCAGCACCGGCGGCCTCTGGGGAATTGCGGGAAAAAACCACACATCCATCGGTGACGGGGGGCCAGGGTTTGCCAGTGTGCCCCCCCCCCGGGAAGATCTGAATTTCCCGAATTCTGGCCGG
>CAZKPI010000888.1:251-2073 GCA_964554555.1 uncultured bacterium | reverse complement strand
AAGATACCCGAAGGCCGACCCGAGCGCAAGACGCGGGGCATCCCGCCTGGCGAAGAGCGGCGCCCTCACCTCCAAGGAAAGGCGGGCAAATCCCGAGGGAAAGTTGATGGCGTGATTTCACGCCAAACTTGTGACCGGGGAATCAGAGAGGCACATCCCCATAGGCGCGACGAGTCTGTTGCCAAACTCGGTCAAGACGGAATTCGGCCAGAACCCTCTGCCGTCCTGCCTCTCCCATTTTTTTCCGAATTTCAGGCGCCCGCAATTGGGACAAGCAATCTGCCAGACCCCTCGGATTTCCCCGTGGGAAAAGCAGACCTGTCTTGCCTTCCATGACGATCTCCGGAATGGAACTGACTTTGCTGGCAACGACTGGCAAACCCGCTGCCATTGCCTCCAACAGCACCAGGCCAAAACCCTCGTATTCGGAACTGAGGGCAAAAATGTCCAAACTTCCCATAACCTGGGGAATATCCTCTCGAAACCCCCCGAATACCACGTCCCTTTCCAGCCCCAGGCCAGCCACCTGATCCCGAAGGCTCTTCTCAAGGGGGCCCCGGCCAATGAGAACCAGCCGGGGCGTTCCTCCGCCCCCTTTCTGCCTCCGAAAGATACCGAACCCCTCGATCAGAACATGGAGGGCTTTCTGTGGAACAAAACGCGCAATCGAACCGATCGCCAAATCCTCTTCCCCCAGTCCTAAGGAAGCCCGTAAGGCCAAACGGCTCCGTGTGGTAACGCTCAGAAACGGTTCCGGAGAAATCCCGTAAGGGATGGTGACGACCTGCGACGGCGGCAGTCCGAGATCGACCAAGCAGGTGTTCTGGCGCACCGCCTCAGAGATGGCTATTACCAACCGGGCCCGCCGGGCAACCCATCTCCCCAGCCCCCGAGCACCTGGACCGGGAAAGAACCGCTCATCGTTATGTTTGGTGATGAAAAAAGGAAGGCGGCCACCTGTGAACATCAGGGCAAGGCGGGAATAAACCTCAGCGGGTTGCAAATGCGCATGAATCAAGTCCGGACGCCAGCCACGGATGATTTGGACCAAGCGCAAGAGGGGAAGAAAATCCAAATAGCTGGTCAGACCCAGATCGGTAACTTCCCCTCCTGCCTTCCGCACCTCGTTCTCCCAATAATTGAACCCCTGCCGCAAATGGGCGATATGAACCGCATGTCCATCTGCTCGCTGGGCTTTTGCCAGGTCCAACAAATGCTTCTCCGCTCCACCGCGGTTGAGGGTGGTCGCCACATGGAGAATTCTCAAAGGGTGCGCTCCATTTCTTTGTCTTTCACCTCCCTGCTCCGGTTTTTCTTTTCTGAACGGCTAAGAGGGGGCGGGGGAAGGTGATCATAGGCACTCCCCTTCAGCGGACCGCAAGCATCAAATGCCGGGTGGTTGCCTTCCCTGCGGCAGGACAATCCAGCAAGTCAATGAGCCAACGCCCAGGCTGCCGATCGAGAAACCACCCAAGGTGAAACTGCCTCATCCGAAATTCTATCGGCCCATCCACCGGATGGACTTCCGTCTGGCGGAAATTGGAAAAGAGGGCCGCCAAACCTTCGTGGGTAAAACGCCAATAATCCGGGTAGGATTCGTGAGACTGAGAGCCAGAGCCCTTTCCGTGATACTGCGCCAGGAAGGGCGAACTGACGAGTGCCATCCCGCCCGGCCGCAGAACCCGGTGGATTTCGGCGACCGCTTTCACGGGATGCTGAACATGTTCCAGAACCTCCAGGCAGATTACCCCGTCGAAGCTCCCATCCGGAATGGTCATTGCTTCAATATCCTGATGACAATCGCAATTGTAGGAACCATAAA
>CAZKPI010000888.1:0-212 GCA_964554555.1 uncultured bacterium | reverse complement strand
TTCCTTCCCGACAAACCAGGATTCAAACGATCTCAATTCCTTGGCAAACCGCTGGTTCGTGCCAATATCCAATACCTTCGTGGCATTTGCTAAAAACCGACGAAGCAATTCGGAAAAGAGTTTTTTCGCCTTCCCCGCACGAATCATGCCGCGCCCCTTACCCCCTCAGAGATTCCGTTTCAGTCCGTCCCCAGTCCGCCCCATTCATCCCC
>CAZKPI010000887.1:0-2074 GCA_964554555.1 uncultured bacterium | reverse complement strand
ACCCGTCTGCAGGACTGGGGAGCCCTGCCCGCCCTGGCCGGCCGCGATATCGCCGATCTCGTTTCCCTCCTGCCCCGGATCGCCAGCCCCGGCGGGGCGGGACGGGCAGTCGCCGTCCTCCACCAGCACCGGGTCAAGGACCCCCAGGCCCTGGCCTGGCTCGAGGGCCTGCTCGAACACCCCCAGGATTCCCTCCGCCTCGCGGCGATGGACGCCCTGGGCGACCTCGCCCCCCGGGTCCTGCTCCGGCACCTTCCCGTCCTGGCCTTCCTGCCGTCACCCGCGGTCGCCACCCAGGCGGTCCGGCACCTCCGCCGCCTCGAGGGCGGGGCCTTCCTCAAACGGATCCAGTCCTGGATCGCGGACCCCCATCCCCGCGGCCGCGAGGCCGCCCTGATCGGCCTGCTCCAATTGGATTTCGGGGCGGCCCGGGCCATCGTCCTGCGCGCCATCCAGCAGGCGCGCGACCCCGCCGTCGTGGAGAGCCTGGGCAATGTCCTGCTGATGAACCCCGAACCACGGTCCCTGGCCGAACTCCAGGCCCTGCGCCCGGCCGCCGCCGGGCGGCGCCGCGACGTCATCGTCACGCTCATTTCCCGCCTGGAGGCGGCCCTCCAGGAAATGCGCGGAACCGAGGGAGGCGGCGGCCTGACCGCGCTGGCCCGGGAGTTCGCCGAGTCGATGCAGTTGGAGGGAAAGCTGGAGCGGGCCCTCGAACAAATCCGCGCCATCCATTATCGCGCCGCCGCCCCCGACGGGGAACCCCTGATCGATCCCGCCTGGCTGGTGTGGGGCGGGGCCGGCCTCGCTTTCCTGCTGTCGCTCTGGATCGGGGTCGGCTGGCTCCGGCCGGCCGGCGACACGCTCGAGACGCGGAAGAACGCCGAGCCGGTCACCACCCGGGTCCCCCTGCCCGCCATCCCCACAGGGGACGTCCAACCCGGCCAGCGCCTGACCGGGACCCTCCAGGGGTTCGATCCCCTCAACCACAGCTGGCGGTTCCAACCGGAAGGGGGGCCGCCCTGCAAACTGCTCGCCCCCGCCTCCTCCTGGAAGCCCGGTGACCGCCTGACCGTCGAGGTGGCCGCCGTCGAATCGTCCCCTCTCGGGTTCCCCATCATCACCCCCCGGGCCATGATGCGCCTGGGCGGGGCGACAGCCGCCCCCGCGTCAGCGCCCGCCGGGCCCCGCTGACCCCCGCCGCGCGCCCGCCAATTCTTGGCCCCGGCCGTCGCCGATTGCCGACGGGCAGGGCCCTGGGGTATAGTGGCAACAGACCATGGAACTCGCCTTCCCCGCCCTTGCCATCCGCCTTGACACCTGGCTGCACGAACCGGGACCGCCGGCCGAACGCCCGTCCCTGCCGGAGATCAGGCGGCTCCTCGACGCGGAGCAGGAAGCCCTCGCCGCCCGCTGGCTGGCCGCCGCCCCCGGCTGGCCGGCCGCGACCCGGGCAGGATTCGGGCTCGCCTGCCTGCTGACCGACCATCCCCTGGCCGCGGCCATCCCCCTGGGCCGGATCCTCGACACCCTTCCGCCGGACCGCCTGGCCGAGGTCGCTTCCACCCTCGACCGCTTCGGCACCCCGCTCATCACCCGGGTCCTCCCCCCAACCCTCCAACATCCCGGACCGGGCGCGGAAGCCGCCGCCTGGCTGTTGGCCGAGGCCAGCTACTCCATCCCCCTGGCCGACCTCCCCGTCCTCCTGCGGGCCCGCCTCTGGAGCCCCGTCGGCCGCCTGAACCTGTTGTGCCTGGTGCCCATGGTGATCCGCGGCGAGGCCGGCAACCTCCTGCGCGACCTTCTGCCGACCCTGTCCGGAGAACAGGAATCCCAGGCCCGGGCTCTGCTCGACCTCCTGCACGATCCGGCCGCCATCCAGCCGACCCTCCCCGGCACCCCGCCGGCACCGGCCGCCCCGCCGCCGGGCCCCGCCCTCCCGGCCGGCCATGCGGAAGCGGCCGCCTATGGCCAAGTCCCCGCTGAACCGGGCGAGGGGGAACCGGCCCTCCCCCTGCCGGGAGACACGATCGGCCCGGTCATCATCCCCGCTCCGGGGCCCTCGCTCCCCTCT
>CAZKPI010000886.1:0-2081 GCA_964554555.1 uncultured bacterium | reverse complement strand
GCCCCCTTCGCCAAGCCGCTGTTGGCCGAACGGGCTGGCCTGTTCCGGGGACGGGAGGCCCGAAGACTCGTTTTGGCCGGCCATGGAAGGGCCCCGGAAAGCGAACGGGCCCGCCCCTCGCCCGGGACAACCCGTCCGGGGGGAGGAACATCCGAAATGGCGCCGGATTTCTGACAGGTGGTGCCCGCCGTCGGCACCACCCCCTCGATTGGCCTGGACAGAGGATCTGCGGCAGTTCGGGGGCCTGCCGGCCCGCCGACGGATTTCCGGCAGAGCGCCCACGGCCTGATGGCCGCCTTCCCTCACCAGATCAGCGTTTCCAGGCCTCGGAACTCTTGGCATGGTTCCTGCGTGAAAAATCGGCGTTCAAGCATCCAAAAATGCCAGCAAGGAGGAACTTCGATGAAACGCCTGACCAGCCTGATGGCCGTGGTCCTCTGCCTGTGCCTCGCCGCGACGACCGCTTATGCCTACAGCCGGTATGACCTCCAGCGCGCCGACCGCGCCCGCGAACGCGGTGATTTCTTCGAAGCCCGCCGCCAGTACAGCGCCATTGCCCGCGACTACTACACCGAGCAGTACCTTCGCCGCCAGGCAGGCTACTTCATGGGCTTCTGCAGTGTCCGTCTGAACGAGCCCTATAACGCCATCAACGACTACCGCTGGTTCCTGCGCGAATTCGACAACGGCAATACCACCCTGATCCCCGATGCCCTCTACGTCCTCGGCCGCACCTACGAGACCGTTGACAACGTCCGCGAGGCCAAGTGGTGCTACCGGGAATGCATCCGGCGGTTCTCCTACGGCGAGTTCCCCCAGAAGTCGCGCGAGCGTCTGAACTACCTCGAAGGCGGTTACTACAGCGGCGGCTACAACAATGGCGGTTACAACCACGGCGGCTATGGCCCCTACTACTCGGTCGAAGCCGCCCCGGTTGCCGCGGCCGAGCCCACCCGCAGCCTGAGCGCCACCGACCCCTTCGAAGGCTTCCAGATGGACCTCCAGAACGAAAAGGTCGAAGCCCTGAAGGCCACCTTCGAAAAACTGCACGAGCGCCCCTGATCTCCAACTTGGCACCTGTCTCCGCCGACCATGGAACCCACTTGGGTTCCATGGTTTTTTTCTGGTAGAATGGAACGGGCCCCCGCGAAAGGGAACCGCCTGCCGCCCCGGGCCCCTTGCCGAGAATGATGAAGACCACCGTCCCAAGGAATGTCCTGGCCGGCTTGGTACTGGCCGTGCTCATCAGCCTGGCGGCCGCCCCGGAGGGGGGCGCCGGTACCTCCGCCGAGGCTGATCTGGCCCGGGCGACAGCCCTCCGCACGGCCCGGAAATACGCCCAAGCCCGGTCGCTGTACGCCGCCATCGCCCGCGACACCGCCGCGCCCGCCCCCCTTCGCCAGGAAGCCGGCTACTGGATGGGCTTCTGCAGTGTGATGACGGGGTCGTTCCTCGGGGCGGTCCGCGACTTCCGGTGGTTCCTCGACGCCTTCCCCGGGGAGAATACCCGCTTCCTCCCAGACTCCCTGTATGTCCTGGCTCGCACCTACGAAGTCCTCGGACAGCCGGGGCCTGCCGCCTACTACTATCGGCAGTGCCTGCGCAGTAAGGCCGCGCAGGGCACCCCCTTCCCGGCCAAAGCCCGCGAGGGCCTGGCCCGGGTCACGGCCATGCTCGACATCGAGGCCCGCCAGAAGCGGAGCGACCCCCTGTTCGGTAAGGACACGGCGAGCGCTTCGGCGGCCCTGTTCGATCCCTATACCCGCCGGCCTCTGACGCGCGAGCAGTATTCCCGCATCCGGGCCTTTCTCGACCGGGTGGGGGCCAACACCCCCCTGGATGCCGCCCTGCAGGAGCTTCCCCCGGCCGACCAGGAGCTCGAACTGGTCAAACGGCTGGTGGCTCAGCTCCGGGCCCAGAAAACCCGCCAGGAACCGGCCCCTGGCCGGTCGAAACCGGCCCCCCCCAACCCGGAAACGAAAAAAAATGTCGAAAAAGGAAAACCACCCCCGTCCCGGGGAGTAAAATAGTTGAAGAATTTCATTTTGGAGGGTTGGTCATGAGAATCCGTTATCTTGGTT
>CAZKPI010000885.1:0-2097 GCA_964554555.1 uncultured bacterium | reverse complement strand
CCGGCCGCCGCCCCGCCCGCCAGGGCGACCACCAGGATTCCCGCCAGAACCAGGTTGCGTCGATTCATCGGCTCGTTCTCCCCGATGCATGGTTCCCCCGGAGCACCCCGGGGTACGGATGTTTACTAAGTATAGCCATTTTTCCCTTGACCCGGAACTGTCCCGAATCCCCAGGGAAAGTCTTTATCCAGGCAGGGCAAACGTCAACCGAAACGTTGGTAGCGGCTGAAGAGGCGCCAGGCCGGCCTGGGCGGCCCCCGAAGCGGGCAGGCGCCTTCCGAACGCTGGACGTTCGGAAGGCAGGCACCAGGGGTCCAGGGGCTTGTGGCCGCTGGCGAGGCGGGCGGGAGGAGCGGCGCTCCTCCCGCTCTGCACGGGTTTCCCATCGGTTGGCGGTGGCCCTGATGCTCCAGGGAGCCTTGCCGCCCGGGAAAGGGAATTCTGGTATAATGCCCTCGAACAACCACGGTCGGCCGGCCGGGGCAGGTTCCTCTGTCCCTCCACAGGCCCGGCCAGACCGCAATTTCCTGGAGGTTTTCATGGCTTTTCCCCACTTCCCCGCTTCCCTCGACGACGTCACGACTCCGGACACCCCCGGCTCCGGTGGTCCCGAGGGATCGGCCGCGGCCGCCCAGCTCGAACCCCTGCCGGTTGCCGGCGCCGGGCCAGCCCCGTCCCCCGCCGCCGCCGCGCCGGCCGTACCGGCTCCCGAACCGGTTCCCGAATACCCCCCCTTTACCTTCGATGACCTGCCCGAACCACTGCACCGCGCGGTCGAGGCCGCCGGCTGGGCCAGCCCGATGCCCGTCCAGGCCCGGGTGATCCCCTGGCTCCTCGACGACCACGACATCATCGTCCAGTCGCAGACGGGCAGTGGCAAGACCGGGGCCTTCCTGTTGCCGCTGTTGTGCCGCATCGACCCCACCCGCCCGGTCACCCAGGCGCTGATTCTGGCCCCCACCCGGGAACTGGCCCTGCAGGTCAAGGTCGAATGCGACAAGCTGGCCGGCTCGATGGGCCTCCGGGCCGCCGCCGTCTACGGCGGCACCGGTTACGGTCCTCAGCTCCAGGCCTTCAAGGAGGGCGCCCATCTCGTGGTCGGCACCCCCGGCCGCCTGCTCGACCATCTGGGCCGCAAGAACCTTTCCCTTCAGCACCTCCGCTACCTCGTCATCGACGAGGCCGACGAACTGCTGTCGATGGGCTTCTGGCCCGACATGCGCCGCATCCGCTCCTACCTCCCGAAACAGCGGGTCTCGGCCATGTTCTCCGCCACCATCCCCGGCGGGGTCCGCATGATGGCCGAGGAGTTCCTGCGCCAGCCGCAGTTCATCGGTCTGTCGGCCGACAGCATCCACGTCACCGAGATGGACCACGTCTACTACGTGGTCGACCCCATGCAGAAGGACCGCGTCCTGATGCGGATCCTCGAGATCGAGAATCCCGGCAGTGCGATCATCTTCTGCAACACCAAGAGCGAGGTCGAATACCTGGCCGCCTTCCTGCGCCGGTTCGGCTACGACGTCGACCAGATCAGCGGCGACGTCAGCCAGAAGGAACGCGAGAACGTCATGTCGCGCCTCAAACGGCACTCCCTGCGCCTCATGGTGGCCACCGACGTGGCGGCCCGCGGTATCGACGTCAGCCGGCTCGAGTATGTCTTCGTCTACGACTTCCCGCCCGATTTCGAGCAGTACATCCATCGCGCCGGCCGCACCGCCCGCGCCGGCAACCGCGGGGTCGCCGTCAGCCTGGTGTCGATGGTCCAGGAGATGGACATCAAACGCGCCGGCAAACGGCATGGGGTTCCCTTCATCAGGAAGAACACCCCGACCGAGGAGGACGTCCAGGCCCGCCTCGCCGAACGTCTGCAGGCCCGCCTGGAAGGCCGCCTGCGCGATCTCGATTCCGCGACGCGGGAACGCATGCGCGGCTTCACCCAGCTGTTGAACGGTCTGCGCGAGCACGAGCAGGGGAACGAGATATTCCTCATGCTGCTCGACGAGATGGCCGCCCGCCTGCGCCTGGAGGGGCGTCCGGCCCCCGAGCCCGGCCAGGAGCCGGTCGACACCGGCGCCCTGGATGGCCCGCCCCGCT
>CAZKPI010000884.1:0-2102 GCA_964554555.1 uncultured bacterium | reverse complement strand
GGCGCCGACCGGCTCCGCATCGGAGGAGCCTCCGTGCCGCCGCGGCGAGGGGGACTCCCCCGGCCGGGGCGGCACCGGACGGCCGCCGCCCGCCGCGATCGGGCCGGTTCTCGACCGGGTGCAGGCCGGCCTCCGGCCGGTCATTGGCGCCATGCAGGACTGGCTGGGGTTTCTGACCCATCCCGACGGCGGGTTCGCCCAGTTCCACGACAGCGCCCTGCCCGAACCCGTGCCGGCGCCCCGGTCCGGGGCTCGGGTCGAGCCATGGCTGGGGCCCGCGGCCGGGCCGGCCTCCTTCTCCGGTGACCGGTGGCTGAGGGAATCGGGCTACGTCGTCCGCCGGTGGGGGGCGGGGAACTACCTCGCCATCGACGTCGGCACCCCGTCGCCCCCGCACCAGTGCGGACACATCCACGGCAGTGCCCTTTCCTACGAACTGTCGGCGGCCGGGCGCCGGGTCGTCATCGACACCGGCGTCGGCTCGTACCACGACCCCGCGGTGCGCAAGGCCTGCCGCCGCACCGCGGCCCACAACGTCCCCCTCATCGAGGGGACGGACCAGGGCGAGTTCTGGGGCGGGTTCCGCCTGGGCCGCCGGTGGCACATCGTCGCCGTCGACCACGACCCGGTGCGCCACCGGGTGGCGGCCACGCTTCTCGACTGGCAGGGCAACCGCTACCGCCGGACGGTCACCACCGGCGGCCACCGGCTCGAGGTGGAGGACGCTCTCGAGACGGCGGTCAGTCGGGGGGCCTTCCTTTCCCTGGTCCATCTGCATCCGTCCGTGCAGTTGATCCGCACCGGTCCGCAGACCGGCCGCCTGGTCGCGGGCCGGCTCGAACTGCAGTTCTCTGCCACGGTCCCCTGGGAGGCCCGCGGGACGCGGGTCTACCCCACCTTCGGTGACGGCTTCCCCGCCGCGGTGATCCGTTGCCAGGGAACCCACCACGAGGTCATCCGGTATGCCATCACCTGGAACCCGTAAACGGATCCTGATCGTCTCGCAGTTCTACCACCCCGACATCACCGCGGCCGCCTTCCGCATCAAGGAGACAGCCGACCTGCTGGCCGCCCGCGGGCACTTGGTGCACGTCATCGCCGGCGAGCCGCACAAGGCCAGGGCCCCCGGCGAAAGCCCCCTCGACGACGGCCGGATCAGGGTCACCCGGGTCCCGCTGTTCAAGAGCGAGGGCAAGGGAACCTGGAACTATATCCGCCATTACCTGTCGTTCATGGCGGGGGCGGTGGCCGCCTCCTGGCGGCATCCGTCGCGGTTCGACGTGGTCTGGGCCTCGAGCCCCCCGCTGTTCACCGGGGTGGCCGGCCTCGCCATCGCGCGATTGAAGAAGGCCCGCTTCGTCCTCGACATCCGCGACCTGTGGCCGGAGTCGGCGGTGGTCGCCGGCCAGCTGTCCTCCCAGGGGTTCCTGTTCCGGGCCGCCAAGCAGGTGGAACGGGGCCTCTACCGGGCGGCCGACCGCATCACCTGCGTGGCCCGGCCGATGGCCGACTACATCGCCGCGACCGGCGGGGTCCCGACCCCCATCGTGGTCTACAACGGGATCCCCGCCGCCTGCGTCGACCGGATGGAAGCCCCGGAACCCGGGGGCCTCCCGCCCGCCGGGCCGGCCGCCAGGGAGCGGGAGATCCTGTATGTCGGAAATTTCGGACATGTACAAAACCTTGAATTGGTACTAGAGGCGGCGAAACTCCTGCAGGACAGCGGCGTCACGGGTGTGCGGTTCACCCTGGTCGGGGAAGGGGTCCGCCGGGCGGCACTCCAGGAACAGGCCAGGGCCCTCGGCCTGACCGGGGTCACCTTCCCCGGCGTCCTGGCCAAGACCGAGGCCCTGCGGCGCATGCGGGACTGCGATGCCCTGGTCCTTCTGCTGAAGGATGACGGCACCATGGACAAGACCATCCCCTCCAAGGTGTTCGACTACATGGCCGCCGGCCGGCCGGTGTTGTTCGGTCTGCGGGGCGAGGGGCGCGAGATCCTGGCCCGCGTCACGGCCAACCAGGAGTTCTCGCCCTCTTCGGCCGCCTCCCTGGCCGACGCCGTCCGGCACCTGCTGGCCGCCCCCCCCGAGCGCCTGGCCACG